>CAZNRF010000266.1:0-5207 GCA_964575075.1 uncultured Spirochaeta sp.
CGGCGCGCCGTGAGCACGGTGGAATAGAGTGCAGCCAAGGGAGACGCAGCGTGGTCCGGGGGCTCCACCGCGGTGTTCTCCGGGTCGTCAAACGGCACGAGGACGTGAGGTCTTTCCAAGGAAGCATCCCGCCGTACATCCACCCGGGCCGGGAGGCGGGGCGGAATCGTCTCTTCGCTGGCGCGAATCGGGGAGGTGCTGGCCGGGGAGTAAGCGTAGCCCTCGAGGTCCACGGCGACCACGAGCCCCTGCCGTACCGTTCCGGAAGGCAGTGTACGCCGAACGTATACCGCCGACTCGGGGATCGTCCGGAGTGTCTCGTTCTGACGGTACCGTTCCATGGTGGTGGCGATGCGCTCCAGGGTAGCCGTGGTTTCTTCCCGGGACAGATAGATCTCGGGAATGATCATGTGAAGCGTAGAGGGCGCGGTACCTACGAAATCGGCAACGGATTGCCAATACTCCGGATTCGAGGTGAACTGGTCACAGGCGATAACCGCCCACTTCTTCAAATCCACTGCTGAGTTGGGCACAATAATATCGGGGAAGATGAACGGCAGTTCTCCAGTAGGCGACTTACTCATGTGGCTACGGTATCCCGTCACGATCGGCCGGTGCAAGACTCGCGGAGCGCTTCCTCCGCCTCATTCCAGAACTCGAGAAAGTGTTGCTGTATTCCGTCGAAGTAGCGCGCCTCCATTCGGGTGCCGCTTCGGGAGATCCACCGGAAATGCCATGGTTCATAGCTGTAGCCGGTGACGTCCTCATGTCCCTGGGGATACGAAAGAGAGAATCCGTACTGGTGGGCGTGGTCGGCCAGCCACACCCCGGCGGGATGCTCTGCAAACGCGGGAGTGATGCTTCCAAAATCGACGGTGGTTCCCAACTGGTGCTGACTCGTACCAGGGCGCGCGCTGACGCGCTCCGCTTCCTCCAGGCCGAGCTCGTTGGTCCAGTACTCAAAGAGGTTCTGTTGGTAGGCGTAGCTGCGATACGAGCTGGATATGTCCAGCCGAACTCCATCCTGTCGGGCGGCTTCAACCATCGCCAGAAGATCCGGCATGATTACCGCCCGGAGGGATAAGCCGTCACGATTGAGCGTCAGCTGGTCTTCGTACCGCGTCAGGGCAATCAAATCAGCCGGCACATAGTCCGCCGGCAGCGCGGTTGTTTTGTCTACCAGCGCCAGCAGCGGCTCCTCCATCCGGAGTAGCTCCGTCGCGTATTCCAGAAACACCGCCGGTTCCGCCATGATCGCATCCTGTACCGCCTCCGGTTGGGTGCGGACAATCTCCGCAAGTTCCGCCACCGTCAGCTCGCACGCCGGGTGGGGTTGATAATTTTCAGGAGCCGCCTCAGTGGGTTCTCGTTCGCTTGTGGGTGCGCTCGTGGGTTCGCTCTGTCCCGGGGCGCACCCGCCGAGGGCGACGAGAACGACGAGGACGGCGAGCCCCAGGAGCGCTGCTCCTGGAGCAAGGTGCCGCACCGGATCCCGTGGGGTACCCCGGCGGTGGCCACCGAGCCTACGCGGACCGCGACGTCTCCTGAAATACGATGTCAAGGACTTCTTCCATTCGGTCAACCGGGTAGAAGGTAATGCCCCGCTTGACGTGGTCCGGTATTTCCACAAGATCCTTTTCATTCTGCTTTGGGATAATAACGTGCTTTATGCCGTTGCGACGAGCGGCAATCGTCTTTTCTTTGAGTCCACCGATCGGGAGAACCTGGCCCACCAGGGAGAGTTCACCGGTCATCGCAACCCGAGCTCGCGTCTTTTTGTCCCGGGCCAGCGAGAGGAGCGTCGTTGCCATAGTGATCCCTGCAGACGGACCGTCTTTTGGTGTTGCCCCGGCGGGAATGTGAATGTGGATCTCGTTTTCATCGAAGAAGCGGCTGTCGACGCCGTAGTCCTGTGCCACGTGGCGCACGTAACTGTATGCGATGTTGGCACTTTCCTGCATGACCGCACCCATCTGGCCGGTTAGTTTGTAGCCGCCTTTTCCGGGATTCCCGATCGCCTCGATTACCAGGGTGTCACCCCCGTAGGGCGTCCATGCCAGGCCGATCGTCATGCCGGCTCGATCAATCTTCTTGCCCACATCTTCCGGAAAGACCGGCTGACCCAGATACTCCTTGAGCCGATCCGGCGTAATCTCATATTTCTGCGGAGCGGACTCATTGCTTACCTGATCCCGGGCAAGTTTGCGGTGAATTTTGTCCAACATCTGTTCGTACTGACGCATTCCCGCTTCCCGGGCATAGTCGTTGGCGATCGCTCTGAGGGCCGTCTTGTTGTAGCTCACCTGCTTCTTGCTGAGACCGGCGCGCTCCGCCGATCGCGGTACGAGGTACTTCCGGGCAATGGCGATTTTCTCTTCGTCGATATAACCCGACAGGCGGATTACCTCCATACGATCAAGTAATGGGGCAGGGACGGAATCGAGGGTGTTGGCAGTGGCGATGAACAGAATATTACTGATGTCGAAGGGAAGATCGAGATAATGATCTCGGAACGCCACGTTCTGCTCCGGGTCCAGGACTTCCAGGAGTGCCGACGACGGATCCCCCTGAAAGCTAACCCCCAGTTTATCGATTTCGTCGATCATAAAGACCGGGTCCTTGCTGTCGACGATTTTGAGGCCCTGGATCACTTTCCCCGGCATCGCGCCCACGTAGGTTCGGCGGTGGCCCTTTATTTCGGCCTCATCTCGCATACCTCCTACGGAGAAGCGGAAAAACTCTTTCCCCAGCGCCCGGGCCACCGATTTTCCGATCGCCGTCTTGCCGACACCGGGGGGGCCGACTAAACAGACACTGGAGCCTCTCATAACGCCCTGGAAGTTTCGGACCGCCAGAAATTCGAGAATTCGTTCCTTCACGTCTTCCAGGCCGTAGTGATCGGTATCCAGTATCTTTGACGCTTTCTTCAGGTCCAGTTCCCGGGGATCCGGGTCCGCCCACGGGAGTTGGATGATCGTGTCGAGGTAGTTACGGGTCACCGTGAACTCGGAGGAGTTGGGTTCCATGAGCTGAAACTTCTCCAACTCCTGCTCCACCTGTTTCTGCGCCTCCCCCTCGATGGGAAGGCGCTCGATCGCCTCCTTGAACCGTTGATACTCGGAGCTCTTGGCATCGGTGGGCATGCCTAACTCTTGCTTGATCGCTTTGAGCTCCTCCTTGAGAAAGTACTCGCGCTGGCTCTTCTCGATCTTCTCATTAATCTGGCTCTGGATGCGCTTCTGGATACGAAGCAGCTCCTGCTCTTTCTTGATAAACATGAGCACCTTCTCCAGGCGCTCATGCACGTTGAGCGTTTCGAGTACATCCTGTTGGGCGTCCCGGTCAATGTTGAGAATGCTCGTGACGAAATCGGCGATCTTTCCTGGTTGATCGATGTTGACCATGTTCAGCCGCATCTCCTCGGAGAACAGCGGATTATTCTCACTGACCTGTTTCGTCTCTGAGATGATCGATCGCGTCAGCGCCTGCACCTCATCGCTATCCGAGTTCTCATCATCGAGGTAGTCAACGGCGGCCACCATCGGCAGTTCGGTGCCGGAGAGGCTCTTTCGGATTCGAAACCGTTTCAGCGTGGACACGAAGATGTTCATGCCCCCGTCCGGGAGGTTGATCCGCTTGAGGATCTTGGCGGCGGTTCCAATTTCATGGAGATCTCCCACTCGGGCGCTTTCGGACTCCTCGTCCTGGGTCATCACCAGGCCGATGTGTTTGTCCCCCTCCAGGGCTTTCTGGACGACATCGATATCTTCCTGGGCGCTAATCATCAGCGGCGTGAAGAGTCCGGGGAAAATCGGCTTTCCATTGAGAGCGATAAGATAGAGTTTGTTCGGCAGAACTTGATCCGCCGGCAAAATTTCGCGTTGATCTGACATAGTTGCTTCCTGTGTTCCTTCGTATCTACTGTTTTTTGGAGTTGCGGTTGGTATAAGCTATGAACGTGAACCGCAGCAGTCAACATTCCGCGTTTGTTCTCCGGCTGAGTCCCTTCGGGGAGAGTCATGCCATGGTTGACTTGCTCGTTCCTGAAGAGGGCGTTGTGCCGGCGGTCGCCTATGGGATCCGGTCACGGCGAAGCTCGTTACGCGGAAAGATCGTTCCCTTCGCTCGAGGCGAGGCATGGTTGTATCGGGATCCTCGGCAGGAGCGCAGCAAGATAACCGATTTTGATGTCGAGCGCTATGCCGTGGAGCTCCAAACGAACCTCACCGCGTTCTACCACGCCAACCTGTGGGCCGAGCTTATCTGGCGCACCCACGCCTCGGGGGATGCCGGGATGGCGGCGTTTGAGCTGCTCTCGGAGGGATTGGACCTCATTCAGCAGCCCGGTCCCGAACCGGAGGCCCGGGCGCGGCAGATCGGGTTGGGGGTGCTGTGGCGATACCTCTCGATCCTCGGCGTCCAGCCGGAGCTGGACTACTGTGTCGCCTCGGAACGTCCTTTTCAGCCCCAGGAGCCCCGGTACTATCAACCCGGAGACGGCGGGCTCGTCACTGCAGAATGGGCCGGCCCGGCAACGCTCCAGCTTCCACCCCAGGGCGCGGCATTTCTTCGTGCTGCGGATGAACGGGGGCTGTCGATTCTCACCGCTCGGATACTGGAGCCGGCGGTTGTAAACCGGGTGCGTGCCGTGGTTTTGGCGGCAGTTCAGGATGCCGTTGATACGCAGCTCAACACCGTGCATGTTGCCGGCGGGCTGTTGTAGGCGGCCTCCACCGGGCTGTCATGGCGGCTTTATCCGTGCTATTCGTTCCGGATGCGCGCACTGGATATCATCGTAAAGAAGGGACAGGGGGAGACGCTCTCCCAGAATGAACTATCGTTCCTTGTTCGGGGGTACGTGGATGGTTCCATCCCTGAGTACCAAGTCTCCGCGTTTCTCATGGCGGTTTTCTTCGCCGGGATGACCCCGGAAGAAACCGGGTATCTCACGCGTGAGATGATTGCGTCCGGCCGGACGATCGACTTGCAATCGCTCAAGACGACGTTTGTGGACAAGCACTCCACCGGCGGGGTGGGTGATAAGGTATCGCTCATTCTTGCTCCCCTGGCCGCCGCCTGTGGTGCTCACGTGCCGATGATGAGTGGGCGGTCGCTGGGACACACCGGGGGCACCCTCGACAAACTCGAATCGATTCCCGGCTATCGCACCGATCTCGCTGTGCCGGCTGCACGGGATGGGCAACGAC
>CAZNRF010000267.1:0-5178 GCA_964575075.1 uncultured Spirochaeta sp.
TATATCTTCGATAGCGCCGCTTCGACAGAGGCACATGATCCGGCGCCGCTCTTACACGCCGTATCCGGTGGTCGTTCCCTCACCGCATCCCCCGACGATCTTGGCACCGCGTAAGCTTCCTCAATATACTTCCTGACCATGAAGAACTTGGACGGTCTCTCGCTTCTGCGCATCGCTCACTTTGAATCGGACCAGCTACGATATCTCCTTGACCTCGCGGGCCACGTCAAAGCGGAGTACCACCGTGGCGCCCGGCCCCAGCGTTTCGCCGGGCGCTCCTTGGCGATGCTGTTTGAAAAGCGCTCCACCCGGACTCGGGCCGCATTTGAAACAGCCTTTGGCGAGGAAGGGGGGCACCCTGTTTTTCTCTCAAACCAGGATATTCAGTTAGGCGCCAAAGAGACAATTGAGGATACCGCTCGAGTGTTGGGTCGGATGTTCGACCTCATTGAGTTTCGCGGATTTGCCCAGGCCTCGGTGGAAACCCTTGCGACGTATTCTGGTGTGCCCGTGATCAACGGCCTTACCGATGTCTGGCATCCCACGCAGGCACTGGCGGACTTGATGACCATGGAAGCGCACTGGGGATCCCTGGAGGGGCTGCCTACCGCGTATTTCGGAGATGGTCGCAACAACGTCTCGAACAGCCTCCTGATAGCCGCCGCAAAGATGGGCCTGTCTCATACCGTCTACTGCCCCGCAGACCTGGCTCCCTCCGAGGACGTGCTCCAACTGGCCTCCCAATTCGCGCAGCACTCCGGTGCCACCGTATCAGTACGTCATGATCCGGGAGACCTGAGTTCCGATACTGCCGTGGTGTACACCGATGTATGGGTGTCCATGGGGGAAGAAAGCAAGTCTGCCGAGCGCATTCAGACGTTGAATCCGTTTCAGGTCACCGAAGACACCCTGGCAACGGCATCGCGAGCCATTTTCCTCCATTGCCTACCGGCGGTCCGAGGAAACGAGATGACGCCGGGAGTAATCGACGGAGCGGCCTCCCGCGTATTTGACCAGGCGGAAAACCGGAAACACACCATCAAGGCGATCATGCTGGCCGCCCTGGGATTGGCGTAAGAATTGCCCGGCCAAAGGACACCGTTCCCCCGGTACAGCTTGCCAGGGAGATCGCGCCATAGTAGTATAACACCATGAAGAATCGGCTGCTTCTGATCAGTGTGATACTTACACTCCTTGGATTCTCCAGTGTCTTTGCTCAGGACCAGGACTCCGAGGATGTAGATATCCAGGTTTTGACGGTATACGTTCAAACGATCTATCCGCACTCTCAAGGCTACAAAGTGATCTACAACCGCAGTGATCTCTACCCCGGCGAGGTGTACCTTCCCGGACGTTGGTTCACCAATGCTGCCAGCCAAGGTGAGATTCTCTACACCTCCCACCCCAGCGCTCCGTATATGAATGTTTTTTATGAAGACGGTGAGTTCAGCCACGTCAGACTGTACGCTCAAGAGAACAGAACGCACCGTTCGTGGGGCGCATTACCGGGGGGTCAGGATCTAACTGAGGAATTTTCCGTCGAGACGCTCCAAATCGACTTCTGATCGGGTCGTCCTCCATGGAGAACAGTCATACCCTCCGCTCGTTGCTGTCCGTTCCACCGGAGTTGCTTGCGTTTTTTGAGCGGCACTCCCGCTTCGTAATACTTGGTCACCTCGAGCCGGACGCCGACTGCATCGGCAGTGAGGTCGCTTTGGCCCACGCGCTGCGTCGACTGGGTAAGGTGGCTCAACTCGCAAATCCCGGTCCTTTTGAGCGTCAAGAGATCGAGGCATGGCATGAGTGCTTCATTACGGAACCGGATCAGGTCGATCCGCACGCCACCGGTGCGGTTGTAGTAGATTGTTCCAGCGCCGACCGAATCAAACCGTTCAACGCCGCCCTCGAAAACTGTGAAGTGGCGGTTATCGATCATCATCAGACCGGCAGTGAATTCGGTAGCATTCGATTTGTGCGCTCCGATATTCCTGCCAACACTATTCTCGTTGCGGCGTTAATCGAGGACCTTCTGGGGGCCCTCACCCCTGAGGAAGCTCAGCCATTACTCCTTGGTCTGGCGACGGACACCGGGTTTTTTCGTTTTCTCGAGGCCAAACAACCCATCGCGTTCTTGGCGGCGGCGCGCCTCAGTGAAGCAGGCGCCTCACCCCGCGAGGTTGCGGCACACCTTAACAGTGGTCGTTCCTACGGAAGCAGGAAAATTATCGCCCGGATGCTCGAGCGATCGGAGCAGCTACAGGACGGAGCCGTGCTTCTCACGTACATGACTCGTAGCGACGAGCAGGAGTTTGGCTCGCGTCGTGATTCGGATGCCCTCAACCACCTTCTTCTCTCTATTGAGGGGGTCCGGGTAATCGCCGTTGTGAAGGAGAAGGAGAGCGGCTGCACAATGAGCTTTCGGGCAAACGACGCTACAGATGTTTCCCTTCTCGCGGAGAAACTTGGTGGCGGTGGCCACCAAAAAGCGAGTGGCGCTTTCAGTTCGCAACCTCTGAGCGATGTTTTGCAAACGGTTCGCACGCACCTGCAATCTATTTGACCTTTCGGATATACCCCTTCTCTCACGCCTCGCCCATTTGTAACAAAATGTAACGAGATACTGTGCGCGCAATGGCAGGGAATCTGGCACGCTCCTTGCATTGCAGAGGCGGAGGTATATTAAAAAATGACCAAATTGACTCGATCCTTGACGGAGTATCGTCAACAGCAGCTTTCCTGGGAAACGTTCTGTCAGGGCGCCCTGAAATACATGGATACCGTTCTAACTTGCCCTTTGGGTATTGACGCGGAGGGAAGAGCGGAAATCATAGGAGATTTCTACCCCCGTTTTGTGAGACTCTGCAGTGATTACTTCGAGCAGGGTTCGAGCTTTGACGCATACCTGTTCACATCGTTGCGCTTCTTTGTTCGTACGTGGCAACGAAAAAGAATGAAACTGAAACATGCAGAACATATGTACGGCTGTACGGATACGGAAGATTTCAGCGTTTCCGAAGAGCCCGGCGGTGGCGAGGGAATACCCTGCGTAGAGAATGGTCTGGCAATTCTCTCAAACACGCGACAGCGCGACACGGTTCGAAAGCAACTATTAATTTGTTTATGTAAAAACCTGCCGCTGTTGGATCAGGAGGAAGTGGAACACTATGCCGTGCTATTCGGGATACCGTCCCGCTGGCTCCACGGACTCGAAACATATGTCCACGAGCGACGAGCCCGTATCTCTCGAGCTACGACCGATTATCGGGAGCACCGGGACCGGCACTACGCGGCGATGCTGCATCATCAACGCTCTCCGGAGACCAACAACACCGGCCTACCAAATATGGAGCGGTTTCATCGACGGCGGTGGGAGTACTATCGTCGGAGACTCAAGCGACAGACGGTTCACCTTACCAACCGAGAAGTTGCAACACTACTGGGGATTCCCAAAGGGTCCGTGGATAGCGCCCTCTCCAACCTCGCCCGACGACTTGCACAGCAAGGCAGAGGGCAGATAGGCTTCAGCCATGCGCATCCCCGTTCTGCTGGCAACGAACAACGCTCATAAGCGCTCTGAGATGGAAGGCATCATCTCCCAATTGGGAGCTGAAATCGAACTTCTTCAACCCAAGGATCTAGGGTTTTCCTTCGACGCTGAGGAAACATCCGATACGTTCTCGGGTAATTCCCTCATCAAAGCTCGCGCCCTTGCTTACCTGTCCCGGGGTACGATGTTGCCTGGAGTCACCTGTAGTGAACATCCCGAAAAGATCCCCGAGTTGATTCATCAAAAACTTGGGACCTCAACGGTCCCAGTGCTCTCCGATGACTCCGGCATCTGCGTCAGAGCATTGGACGATCAACCGGGGGTGTATTCGGCCCGATTTGGTGATCAACCGGGGAAAGAGCCCCTGACGGATGAGGGGCGGAATGACCTGCTCCTGCGAACCCTCGAGGAGACTGCAGATCGGGACGCACACTATGTGTGTAACGCCACCCTCATCTTGGATCACGAACGGTGGATTCAAGTAGAGGAAACGTGGCACGGTTCGATTCTCAGGAAGCGCGCCCCGGGAACTACCGGGTTCGGTTATGATCCTATCGTCTGGCTCGAGGCGTTTCAGCTTTCGGTAGCCCAGCTTCCTCAGGAGGAGAAAGATCGCGTTTCCCACCGGGCCAAGGCGATTCGGCGCATTTGCGCCGCCGCAGGTTGGGTTGACACCGCCTGACCAGTTGCCTACCTTCCACTGCTATGAACAGCATTCCAGCACGGCAGGAGGTACCCGTCGGCGACCGATGGGACCTCTCTAAACTGTATAGCTCCGAAGAGGAGTGGGAGGCCGATCTTTCCCGCCTCAGCAATCAGGAAGCAGCGATCCTATCGTTTCAGGGACGCCTACACGAATCGGCGGAGACCCTCGCTGACTATCTCGATCTATCGGTAGAGGTCGGCAAACTCGAGGAACGCCTCGGTTACTATGCGATGCTTCGCAAGAGTGAAGACGCCGGGGACAGCACCAATCAGGGAAGATTCGGCCGTTTCATGCAGGTTGCTTCGAAGATCGGCGCAGCCATGAGTTTCTTTGCGCCTGAAATCCAGCAGATCCCCGAAGCACAGATGAACCAATTTCTTGCTGACTCTCGTCTTGAGGCATATCACATCAGCTTACATCGCGTGCTCCGGTACCGTCCCTACACCCTGTCCCCTGCGGAAGAGAAACTTCTGGCGATGCAGGAAGAGTCAAACCAAACAGCATCCAAGACGTTTGGAGCCTTGGTAGACGTGGATCTTGTGTTCGGCACAATACAGACGCCGGAGGGTGAGCGCACTCTTACTCAGTCATCGTTCGGAAGCCTCCTGGAACATGCGGACCGGGACGTGCGGAAACGGGCGTTTGATCAGTTCTATCACCATTTCAACTCCCATAAGAACACCCTCGCCGCCCTGTTGGCCGGGAGCGTCCAGCTGGACGTCTACCGGGCCAACGTACGCGGCTTTGGGTCAACCCTGGAGTCGCGCCTATTCCCCGACAACGTACCGGTATCAGTCTATGAAAGCCTCGTCAACACGGTCCGGGAACACACACCGCTGCTGCACCGATACTACGAACTGCGGACACGAGCCCTTGGAATCCCTGACCTGGCGGTATACGACACGCGCGTCTCCCTCGTACCGGA
>CAZNRF010000268.1:0-5156 GCA_964575075.1 uncultured Spirochaeta sp.
CCAGCAGGTTGCCCTCGGCGTCAAACGCCAGGTAGCCGTGCATCATCCCGCTGAATCCGGCCGCCGCGGCACCCGATAGGGCAACGCCGTACTGCTTCTTAACGTCTTGGGTGAGGTCGGCAAAGGCGCCGGCCAGCCCGGTCCACGCGTCCTCCAGGGGATAGGTCCAGACGCCGTTTTCCAGTGTGTTCTCCCACCCGTAGGATCCCGCCGCCAGGGGCTGGTGATCGGGGCCGATCAGGGTTGCCTTAATGCGGGTTGATCCCAGTTCTACGCCGACAATCGCGTTTCCCTCGGAAATAACGCCGGCCGGATCATATTGTGCTGTGTGTGCCATGAGTTTCCTCCCATTGGGTAGTGTACACCGTGTGCTGCCGCGCTGCACCTCCGGCGCGGGCCCGGGTGCTGCCCCGGATGCTGCCCCGGGTGCTGCCCCCGGCGCGGGCGCGGCTGGCGCCCTGGACGCGGGTGCGGATGCCGCATCGCCGCGCCGCCGCGGCCCGCGCCGGTTCCGTCGTTACCTACTGTGCCAATACATATCGCTCAGCGCCAGCTCCCGGCGGAATGAGCGCAACTCGGTGGCCGCATCGATCACGGTGAGCTCGATGCCGGCGATCGTGGCGTAGTCTTCCAGCATCTCGGTGGTGAGTTGCCGGCTGTAGCCGGTGTGGTGGGCGCCGCCGGCGTAGATCCAGGCCGCCGCCGCCACTTCGAGGTTGGGCTTGGGCACCCAGACGGTGCGCGCCACCGGCAGCTTCGGCAGCGGCGCGTCCGGCTCAACCGCCTCCACCTCGTTCACCAGCAGCCGGTAGCGTCCGCCCACGTCGATCACCGAGGCGTTCAGCGCCGGGCCTGGAGTCGAATCAAAGACGAGCCGCACCGGGTCTGACTTGCCGCCGATTCCCAGGGGGTGGATCTCCACCTTTGGTTTCCCTGCCGCAATGGAGGGGCAGATTTCCAGCATGTGGGAGCCGAGCACCCGTTCCCGACCGGGCTCAAAGTGGTAGGTGTAGTCCTCCATGAAGGAGGTGCCGCCGGGCAGTCCCTCAGCCATCACTTTCATCGCCCGCAGGAGCGCCGCGGTCTTCCAGTCGCCCTCGGCGCCGAAGCCGTAGCCGTCGGCCATGAGGCGTTGCACCGCCAGACCCGGCAGCTGCTCCACACCGTGGAGATTCTCAAAGGTGTCGGTGAAGGCCACAAAATCCCCGTCGGTGAGAAACGCTCTGAGACCCAGCTCCTGCCGGGCAGCGTAGCGCAGCGCCTCGTGGCGATCGCCCCCACGCCGGAGCTCTGCCGCCACGGAGTAGTCCGTTTCATACTGCTGGACAAGGTCGTCGATATCCGCGTCGGAGACGGAGTTGAAGTACGCCACCAGGTCGCCGATGCCGTAGCCGTTGACCGAGTATCCAAAGGTCATCTCTGCGGAGACCTTGTCACCCTCGGTGACGGCCACGTTTCGCATGTTGTCGCCGAAACGGGCCACCTTGGCGCCCTGCATCGAGGCGTGGGCGGCGGCGGCGCGCGCCCAGGACGCGATGCGAGCGTGGACGGATTCACTCTTCCAGTGACCCACCACCACTTTGCGGTCTATGCCCATGCGGGTCATCATGAAGCCGAACTCCCGGCCGCCGTGAGCGGTTTGGTTCAGGTTCATGAAGTCCATGTCGATCGAATCCCAGGGGATGTCGCGGTTATACTGCGTATGCAGGTGCAGAATCGGCCGTTGCAACCGGGCTAAGCCGGTGATCCACATTTTGGCCGGTGAGAAGGTGTGCATCCACAGCACTACCCCGATGCAGCGATCGCTCCCGTTGATCTCCTGTACCGCGGCACTGATCTCCTCAGGCGTGGTAAGAACGGACTTGAACACGATCGTGTGCGGGATCGTCTCGGCGCCATCCAGTCCCCGAGCAATTTCAGCGGCGTGTTTCCGCACTTCCTCCAGCGGACCAGGTCCGTAGAGGTGCTGACTTCCGGCGTACATCCAAAGTTCCATAGCGTTATCCTTGTGGGGATTCGGGGGAGAGCTCGTGAAACTGGAGTGTTTCCCGCGTCACGAGGTCCACCGGTATCCGTATTTGATTTTCCACTCGTTCGTTGAGAATCGAGTGCCGATAGAGTGCGTAGACTGCCTGGTAGCCCTGGTTTTCGGGCTGCTGATTGATGACGAATGCCAACGATCCATCCTGCAATCGGGCAACGTTCTCGGGGATCAGGTCGTACCCCACCACCGATACCCGCGACGCCGATCCATGCGATGTGACTGCTTGGCCTGCTCTGTCGGCGGAGGCACCGTCCCGGAGCGCGTCAATAACGGTGTGCGCGGCGGCGTTCGCGACAAAGATTCCGTCAATCCCCGGCTGCCGGCGGGCGCGGGTGACTATCTTCTCCCGCAGTTCCGTCTCGGAAGCAGCTTCAATCCGTTCCGTCGATACGGAGCCGTGAAAGAAGTCTTCGAATCCATTTCTTCGTCGCAGCAGGTGGTAGTCATCCTGTCCCACCACCACCGAGGCGTATCGTCCGGGGCCTGCCATGAGATGTAGGAGCTTGGCGGCGAGGAGACCGCTCTCGTAGCTTTCCTGGGAGATCGAGCATAGCAGATCCACATCAGGAAGCTCGCCGTCCAGCACCACCACCGGCATCGGGTCGCAGCGGCGCGCAAGATCCGCAGAGGCGGACTGCAGCGTCGGGGCGAGAATGATGCCGGCAAACCGTTCTTCCTCGTCTGTGCCCGATAAACACGCAGTGCGGGCCAGTTCATCGGAGATCTGGTAAAACGAGTACGGATCAAAGCGATCGTAGTGGGTGAATCGAACGCGCACGTAGTGGTGTGCCAATTGCTGTACGGCGCGATTAATCCCGTCTACCACCAGCTGCCAGAACCCGCCGTCCTGCTCCGGATGCGGAAGGGCCGCCACCAGTGTTCTCCACTGGGCGCGTTTGAGGTTGCTGGCCACCAGATTCGGCTGAAACGAAAGGGCGGCTGCCGCCGCCCGAACTCGATCCGCCGTGGCCGGGGAGAATCGACCGCGGTTGTGGAGCACACGATCAACCGTACCGATCGACACACCAGCTTCACGAGCTACGTCTTTCATCGTTGCCGTTTGTTTTTGCTTCACGCTGGTACTGTTCCAAGATTCCGGTTCGCTTGCCACGTTGCTCCACCTGCGTTATCGTTAACGCAATTGTATGGGCGCCGGAGAGCTGCTGTCAACTGACAATTTTTACACTCAGTTTACAGGGCACCGGTTCTACAGTAGCGTGATTACAAGGAACACATACCACTATGACGAATTACGAGATTCAAAAAGAAACCCTGCAGGCCAACCGCGCCATCGTTGATGCGGGATTAGTCTTACTCACCTGGGGGAACGCCAGCGTTCGCCATCCCACCGAGCCGGTGATCGCGATCAAACCCAGTGGTGTTTCCTATGATGCCCTCGACGCGGAATCGATGGTGCTCGTTTCGATCGATTCCGGCGAGGTGGTTGGTGGGGATCTGCGTCCCTCCTCCGATACCGCCACCCATTTGGAGATCTACCGGGCGTTTCCGGAAGCGCGAGCGGTGGTACACACCCATAGCGCCAAGGCGGTGGCGTGGGCCCAGGCGCATCGGGATATTCCGATCTTCGGCACGACCCACGCCGATCACTTTCGTGATGCGATTCCGGTGACCCGGGAAATGCGACCGGAAGAAGTGGAGAATCGCTATGAGTACAACACGGGGGTGGTGATCGTGGAGACGTTTCAGTCTCGAGGTATCGATCCCGCGGCGGTTCCCGGCGTATTGGTTGCCAATCACGGACCGTTTGCGTGGGGGACGGATGCCGCCAAGGCGGTAGAAAACGCGATCGTACTGGAGGCGGTGGCCGCCATGGCGATGGACACGCTCTCGATCAATCCCGGCAGTGAGCGGGCCCCGGAGTATCTCACCGACAAGCACTGGTTACGCAAACACGGCAAAGACGCATACTACGGCCAGAAATAGCATTATCCGGTCGCGCAGACCGGAAATTTTTTCATTGACCGCTGGGTGAACCGGTGCTACGCTCATAATTGAACTGTGCGTTAACGATAACGCAAAACCCGACGGCGTTCGGTTGCGGTCGAACCCGTTGGAAACCCCACAAAGGAGGAACTCACATGAAACGATTGAGTTCTGTATTCGTGCTGGCGCTGATGGTGCTGGCGACAGGAATGGTTTTCGCCGGAGGTCAAGGCGAAGATGAAGCCCCGCTCGTAGGTGTTGCCATGCCGACCCAGTCCTCCCAGCGCTGGATCCAGGATGGTAACTATATGAAAGATTTCCTCGAGGAGCGCGGCTACCGAGTGGATCTGCAATACGCCGAGGACAGCATCGACGCGCAAGTCTCCCAGGTGGAGAACATGATCGTTCGTGGAGCCGACGTACTCGTGATTGCCGCGATCGACGGGGCCTCGCTGACCAACGTGCTGCAGCAAGCTGCCGACAACGATGTCTCAGTCATCTCCTATGACCGACTGATTATCAACACCCCGCACGTGGACTACTACGCCACCTTTGACAACTTTCAGGTGGGCGTGCTGCAGGGTGGATACATCGTGGATGCGCTCGATCTGGAATCCGGCGAGGGTCCGTACAACATCGAGCTCTTTGCGGGATCTCCCGACGACACCAACGCGTACTACTTCTTCGACGGTGCCATGAGCGAGCTTCAACCGTACATCGATGAGGGTCAGCTGGAAGTCGTCAGTGGTCAGACCGAGTTTGATCAAGCGGCGATTCTCCGCTGGGATGGTGCTACGGCGCAGCAGCGCATGGACAATATCCTCACCGCGCACTACAGCGACGAAGATGTGGATGCGGTCTTATCTCCTTATGATGGTCTGTCGATTGGAATCATCTCCGCGCTTAAGAGCGCCGGATATGGCGAGGGTGGTAAGGACCTCCCGGTTGTAACCGGTCAGGACGCCGAAGTTCCGTCGGTCAAATCGATTCTCGAAGGTGAGCAGACCTCCACCGTGTTCAAAGACACGCGGGTGCTCGCGGAGCGGGCCGCTCGAATGGTGGACGCGGTTCTCAGCGATACCGAGCCGGAGATCAACGACACCGAAACCTATGATAACGGCGTCTTCGTCGTTCCTTCCTACCTGGAAGTGCCGGTGTCCGTCGACAT
>CAZNRF010000269.1:0-5137 GCA_964575075.1 uncultured Spirochaeta sp.
CCCTGCCGGGTACCAGATGCTTTCCGATGGGGAGGTCCCGCCGCTCGCGAATGGCCCGCTCCATCTGTTCTCCCATTCCGATGAAGTCGCGATCTTGTTTTGGCCCCGCCGTAAAGACAAGGTTTGCATGCATCGAGACGAACTCGCCAACAAGGTTGACTAACGCGCCGAGCTTTTCAGTTTTCACCTTGATGGAAGATGAGGTGTCGGCGACCTGCCGGGACTCTCGTATGTTCCGGACGTATCGTTGCTCCTCGAGGGCCGCCTCAACACGCTCTCCGGAAACAAACCCACGTTCCGTGAGAACCTGCCCAAGGAATGTCCGTTCGTTGACTGCCTGGTCGAGCGCCTCGGGCGTGATATCTCCCCGTTCAAGAAGGATCTCCCCGAGCCGCTTGTACGAGAGCTCGCTGTCGGCAACCTCGTCAATCACCGTGAGGTTGATTTCAGCGTCATCCTCGACGAACATGAAGACGTCTCGGATTGTTTGTTCCGCCGCACTCGTAGTGAGAAGGATTTCCCAGGCGAGATAACATGCCGTCGCATCGATAGTCGTGAGATCCGGAACCTGGTCGCAGAATCCCATTACCAGGGTCGTTCCCAATTCTCTTAGTTCGTTAATAAGAGCGAGCGGATTCGCTCCATGCTTGAAGAGGATCGGTTTGGGCCGGAAGAGGATTCGCCAGGTTTTCTCCTGTTCGGAGGTGCTTCCCGTCTGGTCGAGCGTCCCTGGAGTGCCGGCGGCTGCCTCCGGGTCGGGGTCTGACTCAGGCAGGTATTGCAAAAACGCTTGCTCGAGGATTCGCCCTTCTTCACGGGGGATGTCTTCCTCATGCCGTGATTCCAAAAGGATTGCGATATGGTCCCGAGCCTGCAGGCTCAGGGATATGAGCTCGGAAGTGACCGCAAGCTTTCCGTCCCGGAGGCGCGCAAATACTGATTCCACGACATGCGCAAAATGCACCAGATCTTTGAGGTCGAACATTCCGCCGGAGCCCTTAATTGTATGAAGTGCTCGAAATGCCGCGGCAATCGTCTCCAGATCACCGGGGTCCTCCTCAAGGGCCAGGAGACTCGTCTCCATGATCTCAAGCTGTTCTCGCGCTTCGTCACGAAATGTTTCTAACGGGTCGCTATGCACACTCATCGTTGGCTGTTTATCAGATCGCGCAGGGGATCGGGGTAAGACCGGCGAAGCGCAGCATCTTCTCGAATCGTGGCGCTGCGTCACCCAGAAGTATCTCTACTTCGACGCCGGTAGATTTTCCGGTACGACAGAGCGAGTAGAACAGTTGTACTCCGGTCAGATCAAACTGTTTGACTTCCACCAATTGCACGCGCAGCGACTTCGTTTTCCTGAGGTTTCCGAGCAGAGCATCCCGCAATTCATCGGCGGTGGCCAGGGTGATATCTCCTCTCACCGCTACAACCACACGGCTTTCCTCTTCATCCACAGCGAGATCTATCATCACATTAGAACTCGAGTGAGGCGGTTACTTTCTTGATCACTCCAACCAGGTTGTCCCGTGTGATCGGTTTGGTTACCCATGCGGTCGCTCCGGCGTCCTTTCCCGCCCGCTTCTTGTCCTCCTCGCTTTCCGTGGTGAGCATGACGATCGGCACAGAGCTGTTTACCGATCCTCCTCTCACGGTAGTGATAAACTCTAATCCGTTCATGTTCGGCATGTTGTAGTCCGAGACTACCACGTCTATGTCCTCGGTGAGCTTTGCCAGACCGTCATTCCCATCGACCGCCTGTATAACCTCATGTCCAGCTCCCGTGAGAATGATCTCGGACATCTGTCTCATTGAGGCGGAATCATCAACTATCAGAATCTTTGACATCAGTGTGCTCCCTATCCGTCCCGCGTATGAAGTTATGGACGTCGATTTACGTCGTCAACAGTGTTGTCTGATTCATCCTCTGTGTTGACCATCGTCACAAGCTTGTCCACGGTGTGAGAGAGTGCCTCTAACACATCTTCCTGTAATGTGGTGTTTTCCGGATGGTCGCGACACGCCCGATAGAGCCGCCCCGCGAGTAGTGCGGTCCGTTTAGCGCCGGCCGTGGCGGCGGATCCCTTGATCGTGTGGGCGGTTCGACCCAACTGATTCAGGTCCCTGGTATGTGACGCGTGCCGACACTGGTCAATCAACGCGGGCAAACTATCGAGGATGTCTTTGTACACCTCACGCGCCACCTCTTCATTGCCGCCAACGCGGCGAAGTAGTCCTTCCCGGTCGAGCAGGGGAGTGTCGGCTTGGTCTGGGTCATCGATCGCCACGAGAGTCCTCCCGATACAGCGGAAACCGGACATCGATTCTCACGATCGGCTGCGGAACTTCCAAGGTGTAGTCGATTCCGGAATGAGTAAGCATCCAACCGTTCATAAGTCGCATCAGTCGTCGGCCGATGTACAAGCCGGAGCCATCGGTCCACTGTTCTTCCGGTAGATATTCCGGAAACGCCTCGATTGAGAAAAAGAGGTCAAACACTTGCTCCTTGAAGTCGTAGGGTATTCCGTAGATGTGATCCCCTTTGTCATCGGTTGCCTGCAGCTTGCGTGCGACGCTGCTCACTTGCAACGTCAACATCTCGGCACCACCTTGTTCTTCGTAAATGAGATCGTAATTTACCGCTGATCCGGCCGGCGAGAACTTGATCGCATTTACGGTGAGTTCCAGGAGAATATCGTAGACGCGGTCAAGATCAGCTTGGATCCAGCTGTTTTCCGAGACCGCAGGCGGAGCCGTATTCCAACGGAACGTACGATCGTACCTTTTGAGGATCGGAAGGAGCCGCTCGGTGATCATGGTATGCACGTGTTCGTGAAATACCTGTGCAGATATGCTGCTGAGTGTCAGGTCCATGGTATCGAGGGATCCAATATAGGTAACCTGGTTGAAGAGCGTCTCGAGGTTACGAGCGGAATTGACTGCCATATCAAATACCGAACGGGGAACGATGTAATGATCTTCGTCGGCATGGGTGGACGAGTCGGCAAGAAGGTCCAGCCAGAGAAAGCCCCCACCTTGGTTGATGCTCCGCGCCAGGTTGCTCACGAGGTTTTCTGTAAGGCGAGCGTCCTTGGAAGCGTACAGCAAGCGCCAATTGACGAGCTTCTGGTTTTCCAGGTCGAGTATCCGCTGCTCTTGGAGGATCTGCTCAATCTGTCGGTCGCGTTCCTTCTCCCGAATGACCTTGTCGATCCGGAACACCAAATTGGTAGGGTCAATCGGTTTGCTTACGTAGTCATCGGCGCCTTGTCGCATGAGTTCAACCGCGACCGAAAGATTCTCGTTTTGAGTGAGAAACAGAAAGGGCACATCCGGTGCGGCCTTGCGCACTTCCCGCAGAAACTCGTCACCACCCATGTCAGGCATATAAAAATCAGAAACGACCACGTCAAATGATGTGAGGTCAAGGCGTAACGCTTCGCGTGGATCAGTAAACGTGACAATTTCCTCGGCGATACCCGCCAACGCCTGGCGGGAAACCGTGAGGATCACTTTTTCGTCGTCGACCATTAGTACTTTCATCTTTATAGCCACATGCCTCGGTAGCGACGCCGTCGTCTACTGATCTCTATCCCGACCAGCCGTAATTGTTCGCCGCCGGGCGTAAAAACGGTTGATTTGGTACATGACACCGCGTTGCTTACCACGAAAGTCTTAAAAGAAAAAATCATAATTGTCAAAACATTTTGAGAATAATTTTCAGTTGGGTGTGCGGGCAATTCCGGGAAGGAACCATGCGAGCTGTTCTTGATAGTACCGTTCCCGGGGAAGAACCACGTCGTTCAGGTCGGCAAACCCGGGCACCATCGTTTGCGGCTTGTATTCGGGAGCCTCGAGGGTGTCGTCGCTGAGGAACCGGACGCGAGCCTCGTCAGCGTAGACCGGGTTGAAGCCCAACTCGGCCCTGGACCAAAGGCACTGCCGAAACGACGAGTCGTGCAAGACTCGCCTTCGACAAAAAACCGACTGTACATCAAGATAATCGCGTTCCAATCTATCGCTGCGGCAGAGGTTTCAAGGGCCGACTGCTCGTCGTCCGGCAGCCGTGGGATCGAGGTCTCGACGGTAACTGCCGCGCCGGTCTCCACCGTTCGCCCTGATCCTTCATCGATGTTTCCCGTATATCGTTTCTGGTTGCTTCGTGCTCGTTGAGAAAGCAAAGCGCGAAGAAGATCAGGAAGTTGGTGGTGTGTAGTTCGGAACAATGGGCTATGCCTCTGGTGAGACGACTACACGTTAAAGGTTACGACAGTCTTGGTGCCGTGATCATTTTCGATGGTAAACGTTCCATTGAGTTGTTCCGCGAGCATCTTCGTGAGAGTCAGACCAAATCCCGTCGACTTGTTGGCAGCAACTCGCTCATCGAAACCGATGCCGTCATCCTGGACGGTGAGTACGGCCCTGTTTGCCGTCTTCTCGAGGCTGATCATGACGCGACCTTCGGCTCGGTTTCCAAAGGCGTATTTGAAGACGTTCGTAAGCAACTCGTTCAAGATGATTCCCACGGGTACCGCCCGTTTCGCGCTGAACGAAAAATCGTCGATGTGTTTCTCCACGGTTACACCGGGATGATCATTGTACACTTCCAGCAGTGAATCGATCAGACTCTCGAGGTAGTCTTTCATGGAGACTTCCTCATACCCCTTTCCGATGAGCAGCTTCTCGTACAGCGTGCGGGTGCTGCGAAGGCGGGAGGACGCTTCCTGCAGGAGGGACGTGGCTTCAGCAGATTCCGTGTTGTCGGCCTGTATCGAAAGCAGACTTTCCACCTGGGCCATGTTGTTCTTAATGCGGTGGTGGACTTCCTTGAGGACGGTTTCTTTCTCAGCAAGTTGGCGTTGGATTTCTTCTTCCACCCGCTTGCGCTCAGTGATATCTCTAGCGATGACGAGCAGCTGCCGTGGATTACCATCCGTATCCCTGAGTACCGTCTCCTGACTCTCGACCAACGCGTATTCGCCGTTCGCTCGTCTCAAGCGGTATTCCCCGCATCGATGCCCGGCGAATTCTGAAATTGTGCGCAGCGCCTCAGCTGCCGGCTCCCTATCATCTGGGTGGAGATAGGGCAGATAGCTGGTCCCGATCAGCGACTGCAGGTCATACCCTAAAAGTGTAACTG
>CAZNRF010000270.1:0-5108 GCA_964575075.1 uncultured Spirochaeta sp.
CACCGTAGTAAAGTCTCCGGTTTCGTCCGGTACATCGAGGTTGATGGTGTCCTTCAGTAGACCGGATTCCTGGACAAGCCTCGGGTCGACAGTCACATTTGGAAGGGTTGCGCGGTCGCTCATATCCTTGATTGCTTCATTAAACCGTTCGACGGTAGCCGAAATCCCCCATACAACAGGAATGCCGGGTACGCCGCCCGTTCCATTGATAAGCTGCTTGACAATGGTCGGCTTGCTGTCAGCACCGGTCTGCTTCCCGGCTTTCATCCCTCGGTGAGCCTCGTCCAGAACGAGGTAAAGCGTCAAGTCGGGATCTTCGATGGTGTTCTGGATCGTCTCCCAAATTGTGTGTGACCGCAAATCAGGCATCAATGAAAGTTGCGTGTCGCCGGATTCAACGGAGGGATCATCCGAATCATGCCCGCGCACCAGCAGACTGTTTTTGGACAACTTTTGGGTGTTGAGGAAATACACCTTTCCTGCAGAGAAATGTTCCCGCGAAAAGGTGCTTTCCACTGTCACGAGGTCGGATACTGTCAACCTGTCCGAGGCTTCCATGAGGCGGTATCGTGATTGCTCGTTCAAGGAGGGATCATCGCTGAACCAAATCACTACCGCGCCGGGATCGGGTTCGAAATCATAATCGTCATTGCCATAGAACAACGCTTCGAACACGGCGGCTGCCATAACGGTCTTTCCCGCACCCGTCGTAGCAGTCAATGAGAACGCATGTTTGTCGCCGTCTTCATGCCATCGCTTCTGCGCTTTTTTGAGATTGACAAGCACGTCTTTGACAGCATCATCCTGGTAATCTTTAAGAGTAAACTTCATGCTTATCGCCCCATTGAGAAACGGAAGTTGGTAAGGTAGGATTCGTAGAGGCGCACCGGTTCAACCGAGTCGGGCAGAGAACGGGCGACCGATTGGAAACGGCGTTCGTCATCAGTCACAATGTAGGCGATGCGGATTCCCTGCTTGGCTTCGATAGCATCGCAGAAGGCCGATGCCTTGTCCAAGTCGATCAGCAGGCCATAGGTGTCAACTACCTCCCACCCGTCAGGTGGAATCTTATCAATACGTTGACCTTCGCTGCCTGCACGCATCCAGAGCAGCGGAGCAATTCGATTGAATGCGTGATTGTGGCTAACCGCCACCGGAGTCTCGTAAGTCAGGGTGAAGAACTCCGCATTTTCCTCAAAGCCCTCGGCCATAGGGAATTCATCGGTGAACTTGTAGTCACCCTTGATGGGTTTGCCTTTAGGCGTTTGACCGGTGATGGCAGCACACACACGGGGCTTGGTGATGTAATCGCAGATGCCGAGTTCTTCCCAGTCAGGGTCGCCGGGACGCAAGCCTTTTTTTTGAAGAGCCTTTTGTTCGTCCGCGGCAACTTCGTTGTTAGTCACGCTGATACAATGACGCTTTCCTCCATCCTGTTTGTTGAGTCTCATTACCGCATGAGCAGTAGTCCCGGATCCGGAGAAAAAGTCTACGACTATGGCATCCGGCTTGTTGGCGACGAAGAAACGAAGTGCGTCTTCTATGGCGTACAAGGACTTGGGAAATGGAAAGCGGCGGCCAGGAATGAGCTTGGAAAGCACTAACGATCCACCATTTTCAGCATTATGGGAGGCTCTATTCCATACTCGTTTTGGGATGACGCCTTTCCGCTCTCTATAAACTCCCTGAACCGCCCCATCCGGGTCACGCCCAACGACTTCGATCCGGCCATCACCAATTGCCTTTACCGTTCCGCTTGGAAGGTAGTGAATAGATGACTGCTCCTTTTTGGGTTTGTGGTTACGGGAACGAATAAACCCATCCTTGTGGTAGCTCCTCGCAGTTTCGGGAGTTATGCCCCAGAGCCCTTCATCGCCATTCGGGCGCAAAGGCCACACTGCATAAGCGCCCTTTGGTGGTTGGATCTTCTTGCGATCAACATCATCACTTATGGGGTCTCCAATCGAATCGATGTATCCTGTCTCCACATTTACGAAGATTGGGTAGAATTGGTTAGGACGCGCCCCACGCTTTGCGGTCGGTTCTCGCCGCCGAAGCCCAAGCCATTGCATTTTCTTGCCAATCTGAGAGGAGGCCGAACGCGAATCATCCAGCATGTTCTCTTCACCAAGACTGACTGTAGATGTTCCGAAACGCACAAAGTAAATGAATTCCTCGACCCGTGAGAAATCCCCAAAACGAGCAACTCCTTTGGCGCTAATCACAGAGGTTACCATTTCGATCTTTGCTTCTGGAAACACCTGTTCCAGCAGTAACCCCAGCCGCAGATACTCCTTCTCGTCGATTGAGACGATCAGCACTGAGTCGGCAGGATTCAACAGCTCCTTAGTGACTAGCAAACGCCGCTCCATCATCGCCAGCCACTTGCTGTGCCGATATAGGTCCTCGCCTTCAACATAATCATTGTTGTATTTCCAGTCCTTCGCCCCCGTGTTGTATGGAGGGTCAATGTAGATGGCGTCGATTTTGCCGCGATGCGTAAATGTTAGGGCTTCAAGCGCGTGAAAATTCTCGCCATTGATCACGGTGTGGTATGGCTTATCGCCGCCACGTTCAACCTTACCTGTGCTTACCAGGCCGGGAGAGATGTAGTCCCGGAACTGAGCGACGACAACGAGGTCTTCGACGGGGATCTCCTGGGTTTCGGGCTCGGCATCTCCCAATACCTCAAATTTGGCAACCCGCTCGTTGCCTTTGCCACGCAAGGAGCGAACTCTCCAAAGTCGTTGATCGCTTTTCTCCGTGGAGCCACGCGGAGGCAACACACGCACCTTGTCGCCTTTGCGGACAGGTCGGCCAGCCAATTCCACACTCTCCGGCCGGTGGCGCTCAAAGTTCAATCCAAAGGCCCGTCGGGTAGCGAGAGTCTTGAACTCGCGCTCCAACTCATTGCCAAGTTCGGCGTCTTTGGCTTTCGCCTGTGCAATCAGATCAGTCAGTCGTGACACGCACTTAACCCCTTCCAATAGTGTTCTTTCGGCGAGGCGTTATCCGAATAGCGCCATCGAGGGCATTTCATCCCACGTGCGGCCTTCCAGCATACGCCCTGCCTTTTTCTTTTGTACTCCGCCCCATTGCTTAAAGAAGAACGCCACATCGCTCGCGAGGCATTGATCGCGGATATCCAGCGCCCATTCTTCTTTCATTGGCCTTGCGCCGGGGCCGCTTTCCCCACCGACGATCACCCAGTCGATTCCCGACAGATCCATCTTCGGCATTGGCCCGAGCAATGGCTCCAAGGAAAGGAACTTCACATGTGCGTTGGAGTAGCGCAAGGAATCAACGCGATCCAGGTGGTCGGCATTCTCCACGGTCACGCCCATCCAGATGTGGGGTGCCCATGCCAAGCCATTTTGAAGCTGCCCGAAACGACCGGCACGCTTCGTAAGCACCTGGTATGTGTGCCAATCGGCCCGGTTCATCGAGGCGAAGACCTTGTGGATGAAATCGACAGGAACGTCCCTATGGAAAAGGTCGCTCATGGAATTGACGAAAATCATCTGTGGGGTTTTCCATCGCGACGGAATGTCAAGAGCATGCGGGTGCAGCGTGACATCGAAGCCATTGCGGTAATTCGCCTGCCCCATGGCATGAAGGCGATTCGCCATGCGCTCGGCATAGCAATGTGCGCAACCGGCGCTGATCTTGGTGCAGCCGGTGACGGGATTCCAGGTGGATTCGGTCCATTCGAGGGCGGACCTAGCCATGGTTGGTCATCATGATTTGTGTGATGCTCTTGATCTTAACGCATGTTGTCCAGCTAAAGCCCCGCATACTGACGTCGTAGTCAACAAGGCCAGCATCCTTCCGTCGTTTGATATCGTCTCTGGCATGGATTGCTGGATGGCCGCAATCAAGGGTCAAGTGCCAGATATCCTCATTTGTCACTGTCCCATGCTTCTGGATGTATTCTTCGATTCGCCGTGAAAAGGCTTGGCGTTTCGTCAGAGGTGTATCGCCAAACAAAGACCGTTGCGCCTTTTTGGCGTCCTCTTCGAGTTCGAAATTGGCTGTGCCGTTGACTGGGTTGATTTTCCAGGCAACATCCAGAAACTTCTCAATTCCGCGCGGATGCTTCGAGCCGAAAATGAGCCCATATATATTGCTCCCCTTTTTGATCGTGAAAGCATATAGGCGCATAGGATTACCGGCTGGAATCAAATTACGGTAATACTGCAATATGAAATCATGGGCGCGGGTATGCTTCGCGGAGCGCAACCCTTCCATATCCAACTCCGGATGCACATTCTGCATTTCAGGCGTTTCTGCAAATCTCCGCAGGTGAGATGAGGAAACGAAAAACATGAAATCCGTGCGATCAAGTTCGATCAGAACCTCGAATACCGCAGGCGATACATATTTGACCCCATACTGATCGAGAAATATGAGGTTGGGTGTCTTGGGAAACTCCGTTTTTTGGGAGTCAAATAGATCGAGAAAATCTTCGCTGAAGTATTCGATTGAAACCAAGTCCCGCAGGCGTTGCAGCAATTCGTCGTATTGGGCGGCCAGGTTCTCCTGCAGCAAGTCGATTTTGGGACGTTTATGGTCATTCAGAAGAATACGGATGCTTGTCTTCGTCTTGAATATGTCGCCGAGATAGCTTTCCAGCACGGCAAGGATGCGCATCGGGCTGCCGGGGTTGCCATCGACATCACATCCGGATCCGGAAAAGAAATCCCATATGGCGAGGGACTCCCCTGGAGCGGCATGCAGGAAGACAGGCAGCCATTCATTCACGTATTTCTCGAAAAGCTCCAGCTTTACGAGAGTGCCTTCGTCGAACGGCTTGTCATGCATGTCGTTTTTAGCCATATTCGCGTCTCGAAATACAGTGTCATCAGCATGTTAAGCCTACGGATTGGGGCGCAAAATAGCAAGAGAAGATCGCTCCTAGACAGCCAGAAATGACGCCGCCTGCTCCCCCCACCCCATCGGCACATCCATATCCAGGAGCGCCTGGAGAGTTATATCCGGCTCCTTGCCGTCCAGCGCCGCTTCGACGATCCGAGGGGATATACAGCCCAGTCGCAGAATCCGGCGGACGAGCGAGGCGTCCACGTTGAAGTGTTTTGCCAACGCCTGGG
>CAZNRF010000271.1:0-5087 GCA_964575075.1 uncultured Spirochaeta sp.
ATACCCGGCCCAGCAGGGGTAGGTGAGGTAGCGTGCCGGAGTAGATATAACTTGACTATGAAACTTGGTCAGGAGAATGTATTCCTATGCACACCGTTACCATTCATGAGGCGAAGGCAACCCTGTCGAGACTGATCGAGGAAGCCTTGTCCGGGCAAGAGGTTGTCATCGCCCGACGGAACACGCCGCTCGTGCGGATTGTTCCCTTGGAGCAACCGGCGTCTCACCGCAGGATAGGATCGGCCAAGGGTAAGATCCAGATTTCGTCAGATTTTGATGAACTCCCTGAAGGCTTCGAAGAGTACGTCTAATGAACGTACTGCTGGATACTAACGTGTTTCTGTGGATCCTCGCCGATGACCCGCGGCTGTCCGACTCCGCCCGGGAGGTCTTTCTCGGCCCGGAGAATCGGATCTGGTTCAGCATTGCCGGTCTATGGGAGGTGTTTATAAAGTTGCGGCTCGGCAAGCTGCACCTTGAGACACGCGATCCGCAGGCGTTCTTCACCGCACAGCTTCACGAGAATTCGGTTGGTGTCCTGGGAATCAGCATGGAGCACGTTGCCGGCACCCTCGAACTTCCGATGATTCACAAGGATCCGTTCGATCGTCTGATTATTGCCCAGTCCTTACACGAGAAAATGCCCGTTCTGTCGTCGGATACGGTGTTTTCCGACTACGGTGTGACCAACCTGTTTTGACGGCTCTCGACGCGCTCGCCTTCCGCATCGGGAGTATCCTCGGCGGACTACTGTGCTTGATCGCCGTTCTTCACGACGCCTCCCGTGGTGAAACGGTCCGTCGGACACGATAGAATACGGCACATGGACGCGAAAACGATACTGATTACCGGCAGCACCGACGGCATTGGCCGCGCTGCGGCGCTTGAGGCGGCAGAACAAGGCCACACCGTGATCGTTCACGGCCGCACCTCAGATCGGCTGGCGGCGGTTCAGACTGACATCGAGCAGATCACCGGCCGAAAGCCCCGTGGGGTCCTGGCGGACTTCTCCTCCCTGCGCGAGGTTCATTCAGCGGCAACGCGCCTCGCTAATGAGCTGGATCAGCTGGATGTGCTCGTCAATAACGCCGGGGTCATCTCGCGCCGGCGGGCCGTCAGCCGGGATGGATACGAACTCACCTTTGCGGTGAACCATCTGGCGCCGTTTCTCTTGACCACCACGCTGCTGGATCTCTTGCGCGCCTCCGCACCGGCGAGAGTGGTCACGGTCAGTTCAATGGTGCATCGCGGTGCGCGCATCGACTTCGAGCACCTTATGATGGAGTCGGGCTACGACGGCTTCACCGCTTACGGGCAGAGCAAGCTCGCCAATGTGCTCTTTACCACCGAACTCGCCCGGCGGATGGGGCAGACCGGCGTCACCGCCGTGTCACTGCATCCGGGAGTCATCAACACCAAGGTGCTTCACGAGTATTTTGGCGGTGGTGCCTCCGTCTCTGAGGGTGCCAAGAACGTCCTCGCTCCGGCTCTGGATCCGCAGTACGCCGAGCTCTCCGGCGCGTATTTCTCCGGCGGCCGGCCGGAGGACCCCGACCCTGCCGCAACCGACCCCGAAACGGCGAGGCGGCTTTGGGAGATCAGTGATGATCTGTGCCGGCGCGTGCTGTAGGGCGGGCTTCACGCTTCGACTATAAGGAAAGAACGGGTCACTGATTTCTGTCCGGTGCGGCGGCGTCTTTCCATCCTGATAACAATGTAATACACTACGTAAGACAGGAGGCCGCCATGTTGTCTGTTCGCCTGACTCCCGAGATCGAGTCAGAAATCGATCGGATCGCTTCGGTCGAGAATAAATCGAAAAGCGAGATCGTGAAAGAGGCGCTCAAAGAATATATCCTTGTTCACCGGAATGCCGGTTCCGCATACGAACTCGGGGAAGACCTTTTCGGTATTGCCGAATCAGGGGATTCCGATCGATCAATCTCGCATCGATATCGCGTGAAGGAACGACTCCGTGCGAAACACGCTCATTGATGCGGGACTAATTATCGCCCTGTTTGATCGAAGTGACAAATACCATCAGCCAATACGGTCGTTCCTTCAGGACAATGATTTCCGTTTGATCACGACCTGGCCGGCGGTTACCGAGGCCAGTCACATGTTGGATTTTGATGTGCGTGCACAAGTAGGATTGCTTACATGGATCTATCGTGGAGGCTTACGGATACACGAAATAGACGCCGACGGGATCGGGAGAGCAATTGAACTGAGTGAAAAATACCAAGATCAACCGATGGATCTGGCGGATGCGACATTGATTGTGGCGGCTGAAGAAACCGGAATACGGGAGATCCTATCGATAGGCAGTGATTTTCTGGTGTATCGAGCCAAGGGAAACCAAGTTATTGAGAACCTTTTCAAGCTGTAGTGCACAAGCGGGATAACATTCGCATAGAACCTACCTTGGCTCCAGCAGCGCCGATTCGCCCGCTGACTACGCCAAACCAATAGCTCCCGGTGAGGGAATAGCCAAGGCAAGTCTCTCATCGTCGCCGTTCGTGAGGAGGGGGCAGGCTGTTGGAGGTCAGCGATGATCTGTGCCGGCGGGTGCTCCACGGCAGCGGGTGATTTCGAGGGCTTGGGGGCTGCCGATACCGGATTCCTGGGTTAAGATACGGGGCATGGGACTGATCCTGTACGCCGTTGGTCTGTTTCTGTTCTGGCTCGTCGTTTCGGGAAGCTCTGATCTATCGTCCGTGATTGTCGGTGCGGTCGTCTCCTCCGCGGCAGCACTGCTGTTCCGGTCGCCCCTGCAGGGACGGTGGGTCGCGGAGAACACCGATCGGATCCCGGGCCGACACTGGATTGGTCGGGGAATGCGCGTCCTGATCTTCGTGCCGGTCTTCATCGCCAAGGTCCTGGCGTCGGGGTTCGCGATCTTCCGGCTGGCGGTCACTCCCGGGGTTACCTTCTGGCCCGGTATCGTCCGCACCCCCGGAGGGCTCCACGGAACGGGTTCCACAACACTCCTGGCAAATCTCATCACGCTGACACCAGGCACGATCACCCTCGATTACGATGCCGGCGATGACACGCTGTATATCCACTGGATCGATGTGTCCGAGTACGCGGCGGAAGATATCGACAGTGAGGTGACGAGCAACATGCGTCCCTGGATTCGGGAGGTGACCCAGTGATCCCGTGGCTGATCCTCCTCTTGACGCTCTTCTGCGGAATCTGCCTTGTACGGGTGCTCCGGGGCCCGACGATCCTCGATCGCATCGCCGCGGCGGACGCGATCGGGGTGATGATGACGGTCATTCTCGTGTTTCTCGGCCTCCACTTCGAACGGTCGATCTTCATCGATGTTGCCATCGTGTACGCTTTGCTCCTTTTTGCGGATCTGATGGTCATCAGTCGACATCTGGAACAGGGAGACCGGCGTTGACAATGCAGGTGGTGCTCCGCGTCCTCAGTGCCGGGTTCCTCCTCATCGGCACCGTTTTCGCGGGAGCGATGGCGGTCGGTATGATCCGTTTTCCCGACGCCTATACCCGACTCCATGCCGGGACAAAGGGGCTCACCATCGGAGCGGGGCTGCTCGTCCTCGGTGCGGCGATGCAGGCTCCCAGCGTATCGATGGCCCTCCGGATGATCGTCGTGGCGGTCCTCTTCATGCTGACCAATCCAATCGCCTCCCAGGCGATCGCCCGCGGGGCCTATCGGATCGAGAAGGCGCGGCGTCATCTCGTCGTTGACGAGTACGCCGAGGTTGCCCCGTCGGTGCACGATACGGGAGAGGTGAATGATGACTCCCATTGAACTCTCGTTCCTGTTCCTGCTGGCAGGGATACTCGTTTCCGCCTTCGCCGCCGTCCGAGTCCGAAACAGCCTCCACTCGGTAATCGTGCTTTCGGTGTTCAGCGTGCTCAGCACGGTCATGTTTGCGTATCTTCAGGCGGTGGATGTTGCGATGGCCGAAGCGGTTATCGGTGCGGGGTTCATGACGGCCCTCTTTGTAACGGCGATCGGAAAGACACGGAGGTCCCGGTGACGGCTCCGTTCGGAAGAAGGGCTCGCCGTCGCATATGGTCCGTCCTTGCCGCGGGGCTCTGTCTTGTCCTCGCCGCCGCGCTGGGGTGGGTGTTCTTCGCGGCCTCCGGCACCCCGGGAGCGCGCCTGGTCTCCTACCCGGACCGTGGGGTGGCTGAGACGGGGAGTATCAACATCGTCACCGCGATTCTTATGGACTACCGCGGCTTTGATACGCTCGGGGAGGCCACGGTAATCCTCGCCTCTGTGGCCGCGGCGGCGATGATTCTGGGCAAACCCGGCGTTCCTCGTCCCGACGGAACGCTGGGGCTTCTTGCCCGGCAGGCCCTTGCGGTGATGCTCCCCCTCTTTTTCGTCTTTCCCGTCTACGTGGTGTTGTACGGACATATCTCGCCGGGAGGAGGTTTTCAGGGCGGGGTGAGCCTTGCCGTGTTGGTGATTCTCATTCACGTAACCTTCGGGTACCGCTTCGGGCAGGCGCGGATTCCGTTGTCTCTGCTCAGCAATGCCGAGTATCTTGGCGCGTTTGCATTTGCCACGGTCGGGTTTCTCGGGATTCTCACGGGGAGCGCGTACCTGTCCAATGCGCTGCTGCAGCGCATGCCGTCGGGGGGCATTATCCCGCTCCTCAACATCATCGTCGGAATCAAGGTCGCTGCGGGGCTGAGTTCGATGTATCTCTACCTTGCCGGGAGCGAGCAATCATGATGCAGGCGGCCACGTACGTGACGGCGGCCGGCGTCTTCGCCGTCGGTCTCTGGGGCATGATGACACAGCGGGACATGATTAAGATCTGCGTTTCGATCAGTGTCATGGAGTCCGCTGCCGTCATGGCGCTGGTTGCCACAGCGTACGTCCCGGGGGGCACGGCACCGATTCGCGATCCTCTGTACGACCTGTACGTCGACCCGCTGCCCCATGCCCTCGCGCTGACCGCGATCGTTATCGGAGCGGGAATTCTCGCAATCGCCCTGGCACTTTCGGTGGCGATGTATCGTCACTACGGAACCACCGATCTGACGCGTATCTTTCGTCGAATCCGGGGGTCCGAGTGAGCCACCTTCCGGTCCTGG
>CAZNRF010000272.1:0-5016 GCA_964575075.1 uncultured Spirochaeta sp.
AAACCGCGTGTGGAACTCAAACTTTTATTCTGGCAAAACTCCAGGGGAAATTTCGTAATGGCGAGGCCGCGCACCCCATCCAACGTCAAGCAATTCCGGGGCACCTACCGAGGAGATCGATCGGTGAACGAAGCTCGTCCGGATCAGGCCCCGGCCAACCCTCCGCGCTGGCTCAAAGGCAAGAACGAACGGGCGATCTACAAACGGCTGGTTCAAGTTCTGGCGCCAGCGGGGCTGGCTACTACCGCAGACCAGCAAGCTCTTGCAAGACTGGCCCAGCTCGAGGCGCTCCAAGACCAGGTGCTGAACGGCGATCTCTCGCTGACGGTTCCCGGCTCCCAGGGCCAGCCCGTAGCCAACCCGGCCTATCGATACATCATCGATCTGCACACTCAAATTGAAAAGCTGTACTCAAGATTTGGCATGACGCCGAGCTCTCGAGCGGGGATAAACATTCCCGATCAGGGAGATCGCACCGACCCGATGGAAAGTCTCATCGAGGGGCAGGCGTGATGTGGAAGCGCGCACTCCTGGCGGTTGCTATCGGGGTTTGGGCCGTGAGTAGCGTGTTCACATACCACCAATACGCTGCAGACGTCCGAAGTGGCGATCAAGTAGCCTGCAAGTGGGTCAAGCTGGCGGTTGATCGCTGGTATTCGGACCTCGATCGCCAGGACACCGAAGACTTCCCGTACTACTTCGACGAGGCCCAGGCGAACCGCTACATCTCGTTCGCTCACCAGCTGGAGCATACCCAGGGCTTTTCCGGCACGATCAAACTCGAGCCGTGGCAGCAATTCGCGTGGGCCAACATCTTTGGCTGGCGTCATGTGGATTCCGGCCTCCGTAGGTTCACCAAGGCATACCGCGAGGTGGCTCGGAAGAACGGGAAGACCGTGGAGGGCGGCGCGATGATGAACGCGGCGTGGCACCTCGACGGAGAGATAGGCGCGGAGCAGTTCTTTCTTGCGGTGGATCGCAACCAGGCACGAAAGGCATACGATGAGGCGGTCCGTCAGAACGAGCGCAACTCGTATCTCTCCGGCCGTGTGAAAGAGTTCCGAAGCTCTCACCGGCTGGTTAAGGTGAACGATCCGGCCGCGTTTATGACGCCAGTCTCCCGCGATCACAAGTCTCAAGACTCCTGGAATCCGCACGCTATTCTCGTGGACGAGTACCACGCTCACCCCAGCAACGAGCTGATCAACGTGTATGAGTCCGGTATGGGCGCTCGCAAGCAGCCGCTCACGCTGATCATCACCACCGCCGGCACCAACACGCACGGCCCCGCCTACCAGGAAGAGCGGAATCTGATCACTCAGATACTCGAGCGATCGCTACAGCCTACTCCAGAGCATATCTGGGGAATCATCTACACCCTCGACGAGGGCGATCGCTGGGAAGATCCGGCGGTATGGGTAAAGTCCAACCCGAATCTGGGCGTGTCGTTCTACCGCGAGTATCTGGAAAAGCGGATCTCCGAGTCTCAGGGGAGCCCGCGCAAGGCGTCCGACGTACTGACCAAGAATTTCAACGTGTGGCTGAACTCCGAGACGCGATGGATGGACCATAGCGTGTGGATGCGAGGGAGTGCCGCCGTGGATGAATCAGAACTTGAAAATACCGGCCCGTCCGGGGGCCTCGACCTTTCGATGACGACCGATATCACCGCTCTCTGCTGGGCGTTCCCGGAACAGGAAGACGGCAGACACCCGCTCTTGTGGCGGTTCTTTATCCCGGAAGCAGAGCTCCAGGAGCGTATGCACCGTGATCAGGTGGACTATGCCGCATGGATCCGATCCGGATACATGATCGCGACTCCTGGCGAGACGGTTGATTACGAGACGGTCCTCGAGGTGATCCGTGAGGACGTTAACAAGTTCGGGGCGCGGACGATCGGATATGATCCGTGGCACGCGGGGAACTTCGAGCGAGAGCTCGAGGGAGAAGTTGAGATGGTGAAATACCCGCAGCGCTACAGCGGCATGGCCGTCCCGACCCAGCTATTCGAGCGGTATGTCCTGGATGGGAAGATAGCTCACGGCGATAACCCGGTAGCGTCCTGGATGATGTCGAACGTCGAGCTCAAAGAGGACCGACAGGGAAACATTATGCCGATGAAACCGCGTCGTGACGCATACGGGAAACGGATCGATGGGATCGTCGCTGCGATTATGGCGCTCCACCAGGTGACATCGGGAGACGGATACGCAAGCAACGCCGAGTTTGAATCGCTCGTGCTGAGTAGGGGGATCACGTGAAACTGAGAACCCGAATCGCAATGAAGATGCTTCCCAAGAACCTCCGTATGCTATTCCTGCAGAGCTCCGGTGCTGACGAGTTCTTTGGTGCCGGGGCCGTCCCTGTAAACGAAGCAACTGCAGTAACCTCCTCGGCCGTATGGTCTGCGGTGAACCTCCTGGCGTCACAGGTAGCGCAACTCCCGCTCCATGTATATCGCCGGCGGGAGAACGGATCTCGAGTTCGGGCCACTGAGCACCCGCTGTATAACGTCCTACACAATTCGCCGAATCCGGTGATGAGTTCGTTTACCTGGCGGGAGACGTCGATGCTGTGGATGCTCCTCCGCGGGAAGACCGTGTCCCAGGTGCAGCGAGACAGCATGGGCCGGATCCGCCGGATATGGCCGATCGCATCCAACCGAGTCCGCGTCGAGGTGACCACATCTGGAGAGCGACAGTTTCACATTGATGGGAAGTTTGTCCCGGCCGAGTCCGTGCTGTTTATCCCGGGCTTGTCATGGGATGGGTACGACGGGATATCGGTTATCCAAGCGCTCCGGCGGGTGGTCGAGCTCTCGATCAATACCGAGAAGTATGGGTCCTCGTTTTTCGATCGCGGCGGCGATCTGAATGGGTTCTTGAAATATGACGGCGTGATCAAAGATGAGGCGGTCCGTAGGCGGATCCTCGACCAATGGGATGCGAACTATGGCCGGGGACCTGACGCGGGCCACAAGACGGCGCTCCTGGAGCACGGACTATCGTATGAGAAGGTGACCCCGTCCAACGATGACGCGCAGTTCATTGAAACCCGGAAGTTCCAGGTAACTGAGGTGGCGCGAGTCTTCCGAGTTCCTCCGCACATGATCTACGAGCTCGAGCGCGCAACAGATAAGAACGTCTCCGCGCAGGGCAAAGAGTTCCTCCAGTACAGCCTGCAGCCGTGGCTGGTGCGGATTGAACAGGCGATCAATCAGCAGCTCATCGGTGAGTCGGAGCGAGACACCTACTACGTTGAGTTTGATACCTCGGCTCTCCAGAGACCGTTGCTCCAGGAGCGCTATACCGCGTTCGGTGTGGCCCGACAGTGGGGATTCATGAGTGTCAACGATATTCGAAGACTGGAGAACATGGAAGAGATCGGCGAGCAAGGTGATCGATACCTCGAGCCGGTCAACATGACGGCGGCTGGAATGGGAGACGAGGTCAACCAAGGTACGAAGCGCGCAGAAATAGCCGGCGCACTTATTCGGGCCGGTTACACGCCAGATGAGGCCGCTCGTGTGGCTGGATTGGCTCCGCTGGAGCACACGGGGCTTTACCCGGTAACAGTCCAAAGAGATCCGGGAACCGATTCATCCGGAGATACAGAAGGGGGAGTGGACGATGAAACTTGAACCAGAAGTCAGATATAGCAATTTGCACGAGGTCCGTGCAGAAGACGGGACGCTCAACGGCTATGCCGCTGTGTTCGATTCCTGGTCGGTTGATCTCGGTGGATTCCGGGAACGACTGACGCCGGGGGCCTTCAAGAAAACGCTCCAGGAGAAGCCGGACGTTCGGGCGCTCCTGAACCACGATAGCACCTACGTGCTCGGGCGCACCAAAAATGGGACCCTCAAGCTCAAAGAGGACGAATACGGCCTCCGGATGGAGCTCGATCCCAGCGATACCAGCTACGGGCGAGACCTGCTCGAGCTGGTTAGACGTGGAGACGTTGACGGAATGTCCTTCGGGTTCCGAGTGGTATCCGACTCCTGGGACCTCATCGATGATCAGCTCTCCCGATCGGTGCACGAGGTTGAGCTCATCGAAGTATCGGCCGTGACATTCCCGGCCTACCCGGAAACGCAACTATCGGCACGTGGTTTTCACTTGCCGAAGAATACGGATCTTCGGTCCTATCTCGCAGAGATCGGGGCCGATGTCGACCAGGTCATGGACCTGATCGAACCACCCGCGCCGGAGGAAGACCACGCGGGCCGGACGACGGTGGACATGGCGCTACGTAACCTTCAAGTACGGAGGCTTCTATGAATAAGAAGCAACTGATGGAAAAGCGTCACTCCCTGGCGCTCAAGGCTCGCGCAATTCTCAACGATGCGCAGGAAGAAAGTCGGAGTCTCACCTCCGAGGAAAGTGAGAAGTTCGACCGAATCATGGCCGATGTGGATCAGCTCGATGAGCAGATGCAGCGCATGGATCGGCTCGACGATGTGGACTCCCGAGGCGCTGATATTCAGCCCATGGACGTCCCCCCGCAGCGGTCCGAGCCCCAAGAGGGTAACTACCGATCGGCGTTCCTCGAGTACCTCCGGCGCGGAAAGAGCGCTCTCAACGGTGCAGAGCTCCGTGCTCTCGAGACCGGCGAATCCGCCGAGGGTGGCGCGCTGACCTACCAAGAGTTCGAGGCGATGATCGTCGAGAAACTCCAGGAGCAGAACGTCATCCGCCAGGTGGCTACGGTCATCTCTACCGGCGGCGACCGGAACATCCCTGTTGAGGATGGAGAAGGCACCGCGACGTGGATCAGCGAAGAGGGGGCCTACTCCGAATCGCTCGATGGCGGCGATCCGGAAGACACCTTCACTCGGAAGGTTCTCCAGGCTCACAAGCTCCAGTACCTGATCAAGGTCTCGGAAGAGCTCCTGCAGGATTCGAGCTTCGACCTGGAGAGCTACCTGGCCCGCATGATCGGGCGTCGGCTCGGCGACGGCGAAGAGAGCGCGTTCGTGGCTGGCGACGGATCGGGCAAGCCTACCGGGATCATAAC
>CAZNRF010000273.1:0-5004 GCA_964575075.1 uncultured Spirochaeta sp.
CCCGGGGACAAACTCGGCGCCCACACCCAGCTCGCCCAGCGCCTTCATGGAGAGGACATGGGGTGGGTTCTGCATGCCCGGAACTGCCAGAATCGTCTCCCCATCGAGCTCGGCCGGGTCCTGCACCGTCTCTTGTGCGGCCAAGTATACGCCCTTCCACACATGCACACCGACAAGCCGCAGATCGTCGAGCCCGGCGTTATAGAAATTTGTGCCCCCTAACGCATTGAACAAGGCAAAATGGACATTTCGTTTCTGGATCATCGCTCGCATGGCGCTGGGATCACCGGCAGGAGCGGTGACTATCTCCACGTTCACGTCGAGGTCCCACTCGTCGGCTTTCTCACGTAACACCGCCAACGGAATGATATTCGGGTCCGGCGGGGCGGATACCGTAAATGTCACCTCCGACGAACTCTGCTCGCCGGCCGATTGTGGCTCGTCCCCCGGCGGCTCTTCGCCGGCACCACCAGCATAGACACCGATGGGGGCGATCACAGTGAGCACAATCGCCGTGAAAACGACAAAAACCCGCACTACTGCACTTGACCGGTTCATGATAGCACTCCTCTCGGAACGAATTGATAGTTAGGTATGCCTAACTATATTCTATGCTCCTAACCCTGTCAAGCATGATATTTATAAAATATATGATAGATCGCATATACAACGGCGTCACCCGTCCAGGAATCGGAACGGGTCCCATGGATACTCCTGGGCTAGTGACCGATACCGCCGCCACGCGGCCTCCCGGAACCGGTGCGGGGATTGTTCGATCGCGATGTCTCCGGCGGCGGGATTCTCGGGAACGACGCCTCGCGGGACGTCGAAGGCGGTCACCACCGCGTCGTGGGTGATTCGCTCCACGTCCTCCCGCGATAGTTCCTCGGTGAGCAGATCGCGGAGGAGGCGGAAGGCGGGAAGACCGGGAACTCCGCTGGCGGCGGCGCGCTTGTCCTGCCAGGTGTGGGGGGCGTGGTCGCTCTCTATCCAGTCGATTCGGCCGGTACGCACCCGCTGCCAGAGCGCCTCCCGTACCTCCGGCGGTCGCAGCGGTGGGTTTACCTTCCATTCCGGTATCTCGGAGCGCCGGGCCACGTTCTCGTCCAGCAGTGCATGGTGGGCGGTAACTCCACCGCGAATTGCAAAGGGGAACGCCCTCCGGTTCCGTTCCACGATGTCCAGCACCGCGGGAGTGGTGATGTGCGCAAGATGCACGCTTCCCCGGAACCCCGCTTCCGCGGCAAGCTCAATCTGCTGATTGACGGAGTGGATCTCTGCATCCACCGGCCGGGCGGCGCCGTGGCTGATGGGAGCAGTCGGGTCCCACTTCCAGGGGGCGAGGAGCGCCTCCGTTTCCGCGTGGACGGTGACCACCCCCCGATAGTCCAGGCGGGCCAGCGTATCCCACACCCGCGCCTGCTCGTCGCGCGTTACTACTCCCATGTTTCCGGTGCTGTGCCCCGCAAAGAGCTTGAACCCCATGACCCGGGGGAACAGCTCCCGGTGGAGCGCCACGATTTCCGCCAGCTGAGCAGGGTCGGCGGTGATTCCCGCGTAGATACCGTGGAAGAGCGGTATACCAAGCCGCTCTCGGGCGGCGTCCGCGTCGGAAATCCGCCGGAGCACCGCCGCTCGCCCGGTCAGCGGTGGGTCGGTGTTCGGCATTTCGAACACCGCACTGATTCCCGCTCGCCACGCCACCGAAAAGCCGTGCTCCAACGTCTCCTGTTCCGCCTGCGACCAGTCGCGGAGATGGACATGGGGATCAATCATCGGGATACCTCCGTGTACGCGTTCCATGAGAGTACCGTTCCGTACTGGCACGTTAACCGACCGCCGTGGTGGCACTCTCCACACATGCCGACACCGCACCGCATCGACCGTTCCAAAGAGAGGTAGATCCGGGCCGGGTCGATTCCCGCGGCGACGAGTTTTTCGGCCGACGCTTCCATAAATGGTTCCGGACCGCATACCCACGCCCCGTCGCACTGCTCCTGGGCGCACAGCTCGCCGATCGCGCCAATCACCCGGCCGGGACGGCCGGCATCAGGAATGATTCGAAGCGCCCCAAGTGATTCGAGCGCCCCTGTGACGACGCCGGCGGTGAGCTCTTCGCGAAGCCCGATCGCGGTGGTTACCGCGCCGCCGGCGGCGATAATGGTGGCAGCCACGGCGGGAAGTGCGGCGGCTCCACTGCCGGCGCCGAGAAGCATCCATGTGGAGGGTGCATCGGCGCCTCGCGGCGGCTGCCATGAATCGCCGTAGGGTCCACGGATATAGATCGGGTCTCCTGCGGTGAGCGCGGCGGCGGCCTCCGTAAACGGGCCACGCCGTTTGATCAGAAAGGTGGAGTACTCCTCGGTGGTAACCGCCGGAGCGAAGGGTTTTTCCCCGACTCCCGGGATCCACAGGAATACGGTTTGGCCGGGAGTGGCCCCGACGCCGGGCGATAGGTCGAGTTCAAACAGACCAGCTCCCAGGTCGCGCCGCGCCGCCACCGTTGCATCGCGGTAGGCCATATCGGCGTCGGCCCGGACCGCCGGTGCCTGGTCGGCGTGCGTTCCGCCGGATGAGAGGGACGCCAGGTACCGGCCCCAGTGGCGCTGGTGGACGCGCGATAGGGCGCTTCCAACTCCAACGATGTCGGCGCCGGCGTCATATAGGGCGGCCGCTTCCTCGGGTGAGGTAACGCCTCCCATCCCCACAATAACCGGCCCGGCCCCCACCGCTGCGCGCACCGCCGCCACCACCTCCAGCGCGCGCCCGTGGATCCACCGTCCACTCGTTCCGCCCCGGCCGTCCGGTGGATTCGAGAGGATCGGCACGCCGCTCCGCGCATGGAGGTAGACCGCCGGCCCGGCGGTGTTGATGGCGGTGACGCCACACGCCCCCGCCCCCACCGCAACGCCCGCCATTCGGGCAACATCGGAGACGGTGGGTGTGAGCTTGACCAATACGGGAACGGTGGGAACGGCGGCAACAACGGCGGCGGTGATTTCGGCGATCGCCGACTCGTCTCGGCCGATATCGGCACCATACCCGGCCGCGGCGTGGGGACAGGAATAGTTGAGTTCCACCACGTCCGCCACCGGCACACAGCTGGTGGCCAACGCCACAAAGTCTTCGGTGGTGGCCGCCGAGAGGGATACGGTGAGGAGCGCCGAGAGGGTATCCCGTCGCCGAAGCGCAACAAGGTTCTCGATACTCCGCTGAATTCCCGGATTTCTGAGCCCCACGGCGTTGCCGAAGCATCCCGGGGCCGGTTCCACGATGATCGGTTCGCGATTACCCGGGTTTGGGGTGCGCTGAATGCTCTTCGTGGTAATCATCGTCACCGGCGTCCTGCGGTCGAACCATTCGATCATTCCCGGCGTGGTTGATGCTACCCCGCTCACGGTAGCGATCGGGATTCGGCCTGAACCGCGTCTACCGGCAACCGCGGCGATGCGGTGTCTGAGCTCACCGCCATTCACCGCCATGCAACCCCCTCGGCCGCGCGCATAAAGCTATCACGAACCGCCTCGCGCCAATTGGTTGGAATGGTGCCGCTACTCCCCCAGGGAAACGTCACGTGTCGGGACATGTTGATCCGTACGAGGCCCGGCGGGTATCCCGCCTCGGAGATTGCCGCCAGCACCTCCTCCGCTCCGCCGCCTTGCGCCCCGATCCCGGGGATGAGGATAGGAATCGGCTGCTCGCGGTATATCTGCAGCAGGTCCCGCAGCTCGGTGGGGGCGGTGGCTCCGATTACCGCGCCGGCGGTGCCGTAGCGCGCCTGCCACTCCTGTATCGCCTCGGCTACGACGTGGGAGAACGGTCGCGGCGGCGTTCCCACGGGGAGGTTCTGGAACCGCTCCGCACCGGGATTGCTGGTGCGATTGAGTAGATACACCCATCGCGGCCGGTCCGCGGCAGATGCCGCCTCAAGAAACGGACCAACCGAGTCGTCTCCCATGAAGGGAGCAACGGTGACCGCCTCCACATCCCAGGCAATAAACGCTTCCCGTGCGTAGGCGTCGCTGGTTTCGGCGACGTCACCCCGTTTGGCGTCAAGAATAACCGGCACGGCGGGAAACACGGTATGAAGATGGTGCAACAGCTCCGCCAGTGCCCGGCTTCCCGCCAACACCCCCTGGCGAGGCCGGTCCAACTGGTGAAAGAATGCGACGTTGGGCTTGAATGCCGCCGGAGTCACACCGCTTTCGGCGATCTCATCCACGACGCCGCGCAGAAAGGGCGCCACCGCCTCGACACCGGCGGGCGTCGCTCCTCGATCGGGTATCAGTGCAACCCGGGGATCCAGGCCGACGCACAGGAGGTTCCCGGCGGTTTGGGCCGTGGTGGTGAGTACGCTCCGGATCGCCGTGGACCGGGACCGTGCCGCCGGCACCTCAGGAGTGCGGACGGTGACGGCGGGCGCCCCGGTGTCACCGTACCATCCAAACGGGTCCCGCTGCCAATCGCGGAGCACCCCCACCTCCGAGGAGGACAACCACCCGCGCGATTCCCCGTCGGCGATCAGCAGATCCGCTGAGAGAATCGTGTACACCGGTGGCGCTCCGGGAACGGCGGCAAAGCGCTCCCGCGCCTCGGAAAAGCCGTAGGTGAAGATTGCGAGGCACGCCACAACGGTTGCGCCCGCCGCCGCCAGCGCCTCCGCGGCGGCCGCACTACTCCCACCGGTGGAGATAAGATCTTCCACAAGGATCACCCGGTACCCGGCGAGGCCTTCGTCGGGAGCCCCCTCTATTTGTCGCGCCCGTCCATGTTCTTTCTTCGTCCGGCGGACGTAATAGAGCGGCGCTCGCACAGCCGCCGCCAGACGCGTCGCCGGCGCTATTCCCGCGCTGGCGGTGCCCGCCACGGCGTCGGCCACGATGTGATGCTTCACCACGAGGGAGGCAAGTCCGGCCCGAACCGCGCTCCGTCCCCGAGGGTCGGACAGGAGCCGTCGATTGTCGTTATACACCGGTATTCGAGCAACAGATGCCCTGGTAAACG
>CAZNRF010000274.1:0-5000 GCA_964575075.1 uncultured Spirochaeta sp.
GCCGCCGGCGGCGTCTACCTCAACGATGTATACCTCCACCTTGGAGGGGTCGCGCTCACTGCAGTCCGCGAGCTTGCCGGGAAGCCCCGGCCGCTCGTGAATGCCTTCCGCGGGGGGGAGATCCAGGCCGCGCGGCGCCGCCGGCCGTGCCTTGGCCGCAAGTACCGCCTTATGGAGGATCCCGTCGATTACCTTGGGATTCTCATCAAAGAAGTTGGTCAGGCTTTCGTTTACCTGACTCTCGACGATACCCCGGACCTCGCTGTTGCCCAGCTTCGCCTTGGTCTGCCCCTCGAACTGCGGATCCATCACCTTGACCGATACCACCGCGGTGAGCCCTTCCCGTACGTCTTCTCCGGAGAAACTCTCTTCCATCTTCTTGGCGTGTTTGCTCTTCTTGAGGTACTCGTTGAGCGTTCGCGTGAGGGCCCCACGGAACCCGCTCAGGTGGGTACCGCCTTCCCGGGTGTTGATGTTGTTTACGAAGGAGACCAGGATCTCGTTATATCCATCGTTGTACTCGATGGCGATTTCCATCTGGACGTCGTCCCGCGTCGCTTCGAGGTAGATCGGTTCCGGCTGGATGAGCGTCTTGTTCTTGTTCAGAAACTGAACAAACTCTCGCACACCCCCGTCAAACTTGAAATCATGGCGTTTCACCTGCGGCAGCCGATGATCCTCAATGGTTATGCGGACACCCTTATTGAGGAAGGCCAGTTCCCGTAGTCGATGGGAGAGGGTGTCGAAACTAAACGTCACCGTTTCAAAGATCTCCTCGTCCGGGCGAAACGATACGGAGGTCCCCGTTAGTTCCGTTGAACCAAGCGTCTCCAGCGCTCCATCGGGTACGCCCCGCTGGTACCGCTGGCGATATACGGTGTGGTTTCGGTACACGTTGACCTCACACCACTCGGAGAGGGCGTTTACTACTGAAACACCCACTCCGTGGAGCCCGCCGGAAACCTTGTAGGTATCTTTGTCAAACTTCCCGCCGGCGTGGAGCCGCGTCATTACCACCTCGAGGGCACTCATTCCCTCCCCCTCATGGTGATCAACGGGAATCCCACGACCATCGTCTACAACGGTAATCGTATTGTTCTTTCCGATCGTTACGGTGATGGTGGAGCAGTGTCCGGCGAGCGCCTCATCGATACTGTTGTCTACGACCTCGTAGACCAGATGGTGTAATCCATCCGGGCCGGTGCTTCCAATGTACATACCGGGACGCTTTCGCACCGGTTCCAGTCCTGTGAGGATCTGAATGTTTTCTGCTGAATAATTTTCGGGCATGTTAATCCTTCGCGAAGTTGCCATATTATAAGGACTTACGCCGAAAACGTAAACTGGCCCTACCGTACGGATTTCCAAACCACGTAACATCTGTTTTCTGGGGATGTTCTGGGGATAACCTGTGGATAATCTAACCTGAACCATTCCAAACAGTTGTCGTATCTATAGTTAGCGGTGGTGGATAACGGGGATGAAACCATCCACCGCACCTCGATTCCCGTCCTGGCGCCGCCGCTGCCGGAAACGAGTGCAAATTCCTTGTAGAATCTAGCTGGAAAATGAATCACCGTATGCTATGATGATCTCTTGTCGAAAACTGGGAGGAACAATGGGTATGTGGATAAAATGTGGATAGTTTGAGGAGTCTATGAGCGATTGGCACGACAACCACGTATTCTGGGACGAGGCGCTGAAACATATTGAGCAACACGTCTCCGAGCAGGAGTTTGTCATGTGGTTTCAACAGATCGAGTACTCCCGATCGGAAGAACAGAGTATCACCGTGGTGGTTCCCTCTTCTTTTTATCGTGATCAGGTAAAACAACGGTACCTGGATTTGATCGAGGAAAAACTGTATGAACTCTCCGGCCGGCAGCTGAGCCTTGACTTTGAAATACGCAAAACGGAGATGAGCTCCGCCGAACAGCGACCGCAGCGTCGCCAACCCCAACACGCCTCGACGGCCTCTGCACCATCCGTAGCTGAAGGACGGGGCGCCGCCGTTGCGGTGGCGGAACCGGTAACCACGGAAACCGCGCCGGGTCTCAGCCGGGAATACACCTTTGAGAACTTTGTAGTCGGGGACAATAACCGGTTTGCCGCCAACGCCGCTATGGCGATCGCCAAGAATCCCGGTACCACCTATAACCCGTGTCTTATTTACGGTGGTGTGGGTCTCGGAAAGACCCACCTCCTGCAATCGATCGGAAACTCCGCGTGGCGCAGCGACCAGAACAGGAAAGTGGTCTACGTCACCGCCGAGGACTTCACCAACGAGTTCATTCGGTCTATTCAGGAAAACAAGACGCATCTCTTTAAGAACAAGTACCGCCATGCGGATGTCCTGCTCATCGATGACATTCACTTCCTGCAGAACAAGCACGAAACGCAGGAGGAGCTGTTTCACACCTTCAATGCCCTCTTTGACGCCAAAAAGCAGATGGTCTTCACCTCCGATCGCCCGGTGAGCGAGATTAAGCACATCACCGAGCGCCTGCAGAATCGGTTTACCCGGGGGCTCACCGTAGATCTCCAACCGCCACAAATGGAAACCGCCGTGGCGATTCTCAAAAAGAAAGCGGAAGCCGCCGGCGTCCACGTTCCCGACGACGTGATCAGCCTGATCTGTCAGAAGATCACCACCAACGTCCGCGACCTGGAGGCGGCGCTCACGCGAATCATCGCCTACGCCGAGCTGGTGAATAAGGACATTACCGTAGACGTGGCCCAGCGGCAGCTTAAAGACTTCTTCTCCAGCCCGCTGCAGAGCAACATCACCATAGATATCATTCAGCGTATCGTAGCGGACTACTTCAACCTCTCTCCCAACGAGCTCAAGGGCAAGAAGCGGACCCGGCAGGTTGCCTTCCCTCGGCAACTGGCGATGTTTATCGCCCGCGGGATCACCGAGGCCTCCATGACCGATATCGGCCTGGAGTTTGGCGGGCGCGACCACACCACGGTGATGCACGCCTGTCAGCGCATCGAAAGCCGCATGCGCACCGATCCCACCATAGAAGACATCAATCAGACGCTTATTCGCCGTATAAAAGAAGAGGGCAGCCGTCCTCCACGGTAACGCCGCCGGCCTCGCAGGCGGTCATCGCTTCCCCCAGGGCGCCGGATCACCGGCGCCTTTTTTGTGCTCCCCGGAACCCTCGGTTCGATATACATTTCCGGGGGACAACTGCCGGGTAACCGCGGTACAATACGGGGATAACATCAGATGGCGGGGATAAGTGGATAACCTCGGGAAAGGCGAGTATCAGTTGTTAGACAGTCAACTGACGGCAAGAAAACAACTTAGGCGAGTTATACACAAATCCCCCGCCCCTACTACTGCTACTACTATCTTTTATGTATAATCCACTAGGGAAAGGAGCCTGAATAACTGTGAAGTTCACCGTAGAACGAGACGCGATCATGCGTGAAATCCAGGTCGCCCAAGAGATCATCGCTTCCCGATCCAACATGTCGATCCTGTCGAACGTGTTACTCCAGGCCAACGATGGTACCCTTACCGTGCGCGCCACCGATCTGAAAGTCAGTTTTGAAACCACCCTCCCCGTCACGGTTGTAGAACCGGGTACCACCACCGTCTTCTGTGACAAACTGTTGGGAATTCTGCGCTCGGTGCCATCCGGGGATATTGAGTTCGAACAGAATCCGCAGAATACCGGTGAGAACTTCGTGATCCGGCCTACGTTCAAGAAGATCGATTTCCGGTTGCGTAGTATCGCCGCCGATAAGTTCCCTGAGATCCAGACGCAGGCCCCTGACGGCTACTTTGAGATCCCCCAGGAACAGTTTATCGAGATGGTCTCCCAGACTGCGTTTGCCGTTTCCGACGATGAAACCCGGTTTTTTATGAACGGGGTGTACGTGGAACCGGATGAAGGCAAACTGGTAATGGTTGCCACCGACGGCCGTCGGCTTTCCTATATCAGTCACGATCTGCCCAAGGACATCGGTGACTTTCAGGGCGTGATTATTCCGCCGAAGGTACTGAACCTGGTGCGCAAACTCGCCAGCGGTGAGGGAACCCTCCGCATGGCGGTTGCCGATAAACACGTGTTCTTTGAGTTTGAGGACCACCTGATCTCTTCGGCTTTGATTGACGGCCAGTTTCCCAACTACCGCCGGGTCATCCCCGAGAATCAGCACTACCAGATCAGCCTGGACAAGACGGAACTTACCGAGGCGCTCAAGCGCGTGTCCCTGCTGGTTGAGAAATCCCGCCGGATCTATCTCGAACTCTCTTCCGGTAATCTGCAGCTTCGCAGTGAGGAGAGCGAGATCGGTGTGGCCCGGGAGGATATTCCCATTGAGTACGACGGCCCCGAGACCACGATCGCCCTCAACTACACCTATTTGGTGGATCCCTTGCGGGTGATCGGTACCGATGCGATTTCGGTACACTTCACGGAGGCCGGTAAGGCGATCACGATCTACTCCGAACCGCGGGAGAATTACTTCCACATCGTGATGCCGATGCAGATCCAGTAAGCACGGCGTTGGGATTCCAACGAGTCCGCTTTTACCAATTCAGAAACCTGCACGACGGATACGTGGATCTTCCGTCGGAGCAGGTTTTTTTGGTTGGCGAGAACGGTCAGGGCAAGAGCAACTTCCTGGAAAGTCTCTATCTCCTGAGCTACGGCGCGAGTTTTCGCACCCGCCGGGACAGCGAACTGTGCCGGCTGGGGGAGCGGGAGATGGCGATCGACGGGCTCTTTTCCCCGGGTGAGGCTGACGGGGGAAGCGGCGCGGCCGCGGGGCCGGGGGAGATCATAGGTTCACCGGTAAGACACCAGCTGGAAATCCGCTGGCAGGAGAACCGCAAGAAGATCACCCTCGACGGACAACCGGTGCAGGATCGCCGGGATATGGTCTCCCTCATGCCCTCGGTCGTTTTTCGTCATGACGATATGCAATTTGTCAGCGGTCCGCCGGAGATGCAGCGCTGGTTTGTGGACCAGACCCTCAGTATG
>CAZNRF010000275.1:0-4991 GCA_964575075.1 uncultured Spirochaeta sp.
CCCGTAGACGATCCACTTTTCGGTGAAGTTGGGGCCTTTCTGCTCGTCAACGATCGGCGGGCGATAGTAGTGACGGCGGTAATCGGGATCGATATTCTTCTCCCAATCGAGGAGACTCATAATGTAATCCATGTCCCGCTGCTTGTTCGGGGGGCAGCTCTCCGCCAGCATGTCCCAGGGGTAGATCTCACCGGCCACGATATTCTCATGCACGGAGTTGACGTCGGCGTTCCACTGTGGTTCATAGGTCAGGTAGCTACCGGGGGCGTGGGCCACACCGGGAGGAGTATACCAACCGGTTCCCAACTGCAGCCGATACGCCCGGGACAGCTCAGTTATGCGGTTGTCGCCCTTTTCGAACATCTCGAGGCGCTCGCGAACCTCATCCTTGGTGACACTCATGTCATAGCCAAAGTAGGTGTGAGGGAACGTTCCGGGGTGGTTGTTGAGCTGCGGCGGAAAGTAGTAGGCCTCCGGTTTTCCCAGCAACCCGATCGTTTCCGCATCAGCAAACGAGAGGTGCAGGTGGTGAAACAGGGCATCGTTGTAGTCAAAAAACTTGGAGTACATCGGCCATCCGCCGTGTTCCTTCATCAGTGGTTCTCCCACAACGTCCGCTTTCCCTTCCTCCACCACATCGCGAAACAGCACGCGATCTTGAGCGGTGTCATCCAGAGCGACGTGACTCAGTCCCTCATCCGCCGGAGCCAGGGGGCCGTTGTTGGCGGGAATCGTGGCGGTGAACCAGCGCTCTTTCATCGCACCCCGCGGCATGCCCAGGGCGAAGTAGTCGTCGGGGTGGAGTCTCAACCGTCTCCCGGCGGAACCGTTGCGGCGAGGAACAAACGTGGGAACCATGCGCAGAACGCCGGAACCATTATTCAGTGCTTTGTCAATTTTCGGATTCATATCCGGGGCCTCCTTAATGAGCCATAATGAGGGGTTTTACGTGAGGTTACGAAAACTCTCACGAATAACAATACTCGACGGTATCTGCACCAGCGTTTCCGGTGGCTGATACGTCGGATCTTCCAACTGAGCATGTATGATGTAAAACGCCCGGCGACAAAACTCCTCGAAGGACTGATCCACCGAGGTGAGGGCCGGCGTTACCATCCGCGACACGGGGACGTTGTCCATCCCCACCAGCGAGACGTCCTCGGGGACGCGGACCCCCGCCGCCTGAAAGACCTTCAGAAGCCCCACCGCGATCATGTCCGACTGCGCCCAGATCGCCGTGGGAAGCTCATCCAGTTTTAGGAGCTCCTTCCCCGCCATGACGCCGCCTTCATATTCAAAGTTGCTCTCGACGTGGTGCTCCGGCGCTACCTGCACCCCCGCCGCGGCCAAGGTCTCGAGAAAACCACGATCGCGGTCCCGGACCAGTTTTACGTTTTGGGGGCCGGTAATCGTTGCGATTCGTCGGTGTCCACCTTGGAGGAACATGTTGGCAACCATTTTCCCCGCACCGTAGTTATCGGTCTCGATCGAGGGTATCGTGTCATGCTCAATACCACGATCGATAACGACGATGGGCAATCCTCGCTCCCGGACGCGATCCGGCAGATGACTCGCATCGGACACGCGGGAAAAAATGATGGCGTCCACGTGCCGGGCGAGCAAATCCTGGATAAACGATCGCTCCCGTTCCGGATCATCGTTGGTATTCCCGATGATCAGCCCATATCCCATGCGATTCGCCTCGTCCTCCGCATGGTGAATGATCGTCGAGAACGTGTCATGAACGATTTTGGGGAGCGCCAGGCCCACCAGCTGTCCACTCCGGGATCGAAGGCTCCGGGCGTTCAGGTTTGGCCGATAACCGGTCTCTTCGATGACCTTGAGCACGCGATCCCGCGTTGTCTGCTCAACGTTCGCGCTGCCGCTGACGACCCGAGACACCGTGGAGATTGACACTCCCGCAAGCTTCGCTACATCACGGATCGACGGCATGGAACACTCCTGAGAACGAACATGGCAACGTTTTCACGCCTGCACCATAGCACACGCTCGCTATTCCGCAAACACCGCTTCCAACGCGGCGCGCATCACGGTGGGATCAGGGTTCACCCCGGTCCAGTATTCGATACCGATACGGCCCTGGTTGATCAGCATGCCCAATCCGTCGATCGTTCGACATCCACGCTCCGCCGCTTTCTCAAGGAACGGGGTGCGCGGCGGATTAGGAATCACGTCCGCCACTACCGTGTCACTCGAAACCGAGGCGAACTCCACCGGGGGACAACCCGCCACATCGGGATACAGACCGATCGAGGTGGCGTTAATCAGCACGTCAGTCCCTTCCGGAACGGAGATAGCCTCGCTCCAGGGAGCGCGGACGACTTCGCAGTCCAACCGGGCTTGCAAGTACGTTACCAACTCGGATCCGCGCTTCTCCGAACGGTTCATGATCGTTAGCGACTTCGCCCCCGCCAGCGCCAGCTCTACGGCGATCGCCCGGGCAGCGCCACCGGCGCCGATCATCGTCACTCGCGCCCCGGACGGCTCGATAATCTCTCGCAGAGACTCGAGAAATCCCCGGCCATCGGTGTTTTCACCGATCAGTTTCTCACCGCGGCGAACCACGCAGTTAACCGCACCGATAACCTCCGCTGATTCGCCCAAGCCGTCGAGATGAGGAATCACCGCCACCTTGTGGGGAATCGTCAGGTTAAAGCCCCCGAATCCCATCGCCCGTGCCCCGGCTACCGCTGCGGAAAGATCCTCGGGGAGCACCTCAACGGTGAGGTACCTCCAGTTGAGATTGTGGTGCGCGTAGGCAGCCTCAGCCATCACTTGAGTGGGGTTCTCAGCCACCGGGTGTCCAAACACCGCCGTAAGATCCTGTTTGAAGTTCAACGCCATTCTGGATTCCTCCGTGTATTCTGTGTGCCTCTCCTGGGGTGCTACGCGTGTGGCCACTCCAGCCACGCTCCCCCGGCGGAGCTGCTGCGAACCACGAGATCCGCGAAGGTCATACCTGCAACACCGTCCTCGATACCAGGCACTCCCGAAACCCCCGGGCCCACCGCCCCGGATCGGATGTGATCAAAGGTATCCTGGTACACGTTTGCAAACGCCTCTATCAGCCCTTCCGGGTGTCCCGGGGGAAGCCGGAAGTGGTATGCCGATGACTCCGCCCGGATCGCTGCGCCGGAATCGTACACGACGTGCGACATATCCCGTTTTTTAATGGTGAGTTGATTGGGGTGTTCTTGTCTCCACTCCAATCCGGCCTGGTCTCCGTATACCCGAATCGTGAGGGCGTTGCGCTCTCCCGTTGAGACCTGAGAGGCGAGGAGAATACCCTGCACGTCGTCCTCATACTCCGCCAGAACGGTCATATCATCATCCAGTTCGTTGGCGGACAGGAACGTGCGGGTGTGCGCCGAGAGGCGTTGAATCTTTTTCCCGATGACGTACCGAGCCAGGTTTTCCGCGTGGGTGCCGATATCGCCGGTCGTACAGGAGATCCCACTAATGGTGCGCTGCGTACGCCACGGCATTTCCGATTGGCTGGACACCTCGTGGAAGTTACTGAGCCACCCCTGAAAATACTCCACCACCACTTTGTACACCCGCCCGAGCTCCCCGGCGGCAATGAGATCCCGCGCCTGCCGAACCATCGGATAGCCGGTGTAGGCATGGGTAACCGCAAATACCTTGGATGTGGCCCGCACCAGCTGAGCGAGGTCCCGCGCCTCGGACAGGGTGGCGGTGAGCGGCTTGTCGGCAACCACGTGCAGCCCCGCCCGGACCACCGCCGAGATCTGCTCGAAGTGCACGTTGTTGGGCGTCATGATGGAAACCCAATCCAGATCGGGTTCCGCCTCGAGGAGCTCGGCGACGGACTCATAACACCGTTCCGGCGGAACCCCGATTGCAGCACCGGAATCCCGATTACGCTGCGGATCGCGAGAAAACACTCCCGCAACGATTTCGGCAGAGCCATCCATGGCAATTGCGGTGCGGTGTACAGAACCGATCAGCGATCCGATTCCGCCTCCAATCATGGCACCGCGGAGTTTTCTCACACTCATGAATTCGTCTCCTCAATCGTTTCTGAAATCGATTCCATCACGCTTTTCATCATAAAATCGGAATGTCGTGTTGTCAAACATGTTTTCCTGCAGACTACTCCTGCAGCAGCTGCTCCAGCACAGATACCACCAGCTGATGGTCCTCATCCTGGGTCAGCCCCGAGACCGTGATGGTACCGATCACGCCGGTACTTCCTTCTATCCGGACGGGAAAGCAGCCTCCGTGGGGGCTGTACTCCATGCCACTCACGAAGTACCGCTCCTCGATGGAACGTCCCTCCGCATCCAGTTCCCGCCCAACCCGATACGAGCTCTTCTGGAGCCGATGAACTACCGCGCGCTTGCGCTCGATCCAGCGATCGTTGTCCGGGGCGGTACCCGGCATTGCCACGTGAAAAATCGTCTGACCAAACGCGGATACGTCGATCGTTACTGCCAACTGTTGCTCTTTGGCGGTGCGATAGATCGCCATGCCCACTTCGATCGCCCGATCGTGATTGAACGTTGGAAACTTCAGCCGGTCTTCCTGATCAATGAGTTGCTCAATACGTTTTCCGTGTTTCATAATCGTATCGTATCACGAACATTACGGTACGAGAAACCGGCCCTCCGCGTGAGCCGAACGTTTGCGGAGGGGAGCCGTGGTGAGATATGCTTTTCGGGTGGATACAACCTGTGACGACACCACACCTCGTAACATTTTGCTGGTGGACGATGAACCCTCAATCCTCCCCTCCCTCCGACGGCTGCCCGCGGATATCGCCGAAGAACGGGACATCAAGATCCTCACCGCCGGCGGCCGGGATGAGGCGCTCGCATTGATCGAAACCTGGGGAGAGCGGATCGAGGTGCTGATCACCGATCTGCGTTTGCCCGACGATACTGGAGTGGATCCGGTTCACGAGGCGCGTCGGCAGACACCCCTGGTTACCCGCATCCGCCGCACCGGGG
>CAZNRF010000276.1:0-4956 GCA_964575075.1 uncultured Spirochaeta sp.
GAGTAGATAAAAGGTGCTCACCGAGGCGGATACACCTGCTTTTGGCCACACCTCCGGAGTCGGCTGCCAGAGGGGACGGTATCCGCTTATCCGGGCGGTGATGTCCGAGTCCCAGCTATCCTCGCTGATGTTGTACTGGTTGTCGTTATCCAGGCTCACCCGTACGCCGCGGCGATAGTTGCCGATCCAGTCTGCACTGCCGGCACTGAGACCGTGGTCCAGCCCGGATCGCACGCCTCGCCGTTCCTCACTGATACCGCCGGGACGATAGCTCATCTCGGTGTAGACTTCGGGACGGTAGCCTACCCGGCCGATTCTAGGGATTTCCAACGGGGTCTCCAGGGAGGTCTGTAACGAGAGGCGGCTGGTGTTGTACGAGCCGTCGCCGGCACTATCACTGGTGAGGTACCGATAGGACTGGCGATAGATGACTTCCCAGTCCAATCCCAGCCCTTCAAACGCGTATCCCAGGCCCAGACCGAAATTGAAATCGATATCCTCCAACGCGAGTTCCAGGCTCTGATCCATAATCAGGCGCCACCGTTGCTCCAGCATGTTGAAGGGTACGCTGAAACTGCTGGACAGGGTGATGAGGTTCTCCTCATCTTCGGTGAACTCGTAGTCCAGGTCCGCTTCGAGGGTGGAGAGGGTTCCAAAGAAGTTGTAGTCACGCCCTCGTAAACTCAGGAGCAAACCCGAGTTAGAGTCGAACTTGGCGTAGGGCAAGACGATAACGTTCCACGTGTCCCGGGTTGTCACCGTCACATGGACCGGAATGGGTTGGGCCGCTTCCGATTCAAGCTCCGCCGTGATCGAAGCTTCCTGCAGGGCCCGCTGGTTTACGAGACGTTGTTGCTGATTTGCCAGATGCGTCTCCAGGGACAGCTCATCGGGGAAGGTCATCCCCGGCTCGAGATCAATCACGTCCTCTAATACCCATTGCCGGGTGCGTCCCTCATTCTGGTACTCAATCGAATCAATCCGGTACGCCCCGGGCATCGGCGTATCTTCCTGGGCATACACCATGAACGGTGGCAGCAGGAGGAGCGAGCCGAGTAGTACCACATGCAATCTATTCACCGTTTACCTCTTACATCCCAGCCGCATCCTGCACTATTCTCGCGGCGTTTGCCAGTACCTTCGGCAGTTCCGCCTCCTCTTCGGATGAAAATCGCTCCAATACCCAGTCCGCCGCTTTTCTCGTACTCGGCGGGCGGCCCAACCCGATCCGCATCCGCCAGAACTCCGACGTGCCCAGCGCCTGCGCCACGGATCGCCCCCCGTTCTGACCGCGATGACCCCCGTTCCAGGCAAGCTCCACCACACCAAACGCCGTTTCCACATCGTCGTGTACCACCAGGACCTGCCCGGGGTTCAGCCCGAAAAACGCCCGCGCCGCCTGCACGCTTCGGCCGCTGTGATTCATAAACGTCTCCGGCGCAAGCAGTATCAGCTCGCCCTCTTTCAGAAACCGCCCGTGAAACTTCTCCTTCCACGTGCCGCGATCTGTAGCCGTCAGTTCCGGTATCACCATCCACGCCACGTTGTGCCGCGTGAGCGCGTACTGACGGCCGGGATTTCCGAGAAACGCCACCAGTCTGACCGGTGCGTCAGGGGCCATTGTGGTATCGGCACGGTTGCCTCTTGGGGATCGACCTTTCATACTACCGATCATATATGGCACATAACCTGCGTGTCCTCATCTCGGACACAACCAATCCGTGGTTCAATCTGGCTACTGAAGACTGGATATTTCGTGAGCTCGATCCCGATACCCGAACGCTGTTCTTGTGGCGAAACGCTGATACCGTCGTCATCGGCCGCCACCAGAACCCGTGGGTGGAATGCAAGGTGGGAAAGATGGAGGAAGACGGCATCTACCTGGCGCGGCGCCAGAGCGGTGGCGGGGCCGTCTTTCATGATACGGGAAACACCAACTTCACGTTTCTCTCCTCCAGTGACGCCTACCGTCAGGAAGAGAACTTCCAGATCATTATCGATGCCCTGGCGCGCTTCGGGATATCCGCGGAGCGCTCCGGCAGGAACGATATTCTCGTCCAGGACCGAAAAATCTCCGGTAGCGCCTTCAAGCACACCCGAGAGCGCAGCTTTCACCACGGTACGCTGCTGATTAACGCCGACCTCGGCCGGCTTCAGGATTACCTCAATCCCAGCGCCAAGAAGCTGGTCTCCAAAGGGATCAAGTCGGTACGTTCTCGAGTGGCCAACCTCACGGAGTTCTCCGCTGATCTCGATCACCAGACGGTGATCGAGGCGGTCATGGAGAGTTTTTTCGAACACTACGGCTCGCGGTGCGAGGTGGAACTCCTGGACGCGGCGTCACTCCGGGAGATACCCTCCCTGCAGGCGTACTACGATCAAATGGCCGATTGGGAGTGGCGCTTCGGCAAGACCCCGGAGTTCTCTCACCACCTGGAGGAGCAGTTTGCCTGGGGCGGCATCGATCTGCACCTGAACGTGGAACACGGCGTGATCCGGGCGTGCACCATTTTTTCCGATGCCCTCGATCCGGAGATGATCGATTCGCTGCAGCAGGCGTTGCCGGAGGTACGTTATGACCGAGTCGATGTGGCGGCTACGATCGGTGACGTGCTGCGGCGTCATCCCGACCGGTCGACTGAATTGAACGAGCTGTCCCAGTGGCTTACGGAAGCGCTGGGATGAGGAGGAGACGATGAGTGTACATATTGGGGCTGAAGCGGGTGCCGTGGCGCCGACGGTTCTCCTGCCGGGGGATCCCCTGCGGGCGAAGTATGTAGCCGAGACCTACCTGTCCGATGTCACGCAGTACAACAGCGTCCGGGGGATGCTTGGGTTCACCGGCGCGTGGAACGGAACTCCGGTGTCGGTGCAGGGGTCGGGAATGGGTATGCCGAGCTTGGCGATCTACGCCAACGAGCTCATTCGCGATTACGGGGCCAAACGGCTCATCCGAATCGGATCCTGCGGCTCCATGCAGGAATCGGTGAAGGTGCGCGACCTGGTCGTGGCGCTCAGCGCGTCCACCGATAGTGGCATGAACCAGCGCCGCTTCCGCGGCATGGATTTCGCGGCTACGGCGAACTGGTCGTTGGTAGAGCGGGCCACTACCCTCGCCCGGGAGCGCAATCTGTCCTTTCATGCGGGGAATATCCTCTCCAGTGATGGGTTCTACCAGGACGATCCCGACGAGTGGAAGCTGTGGGCGGCGTACGGAGTGCTTGCGGTGGAGATGGAAACGAACCAGCTCTATACGCTGGCCGCGAAGTACTCGGTAGAGGCGTTGTGTCTGCTCACCGTGAGTGACAGCCTGGTTACCGGCGAGGCCCTCTCCAGTGAGGAGCGGCAGACAAGCTTTCACGAGATGATGGAGTTGGCCCTGGCGTTGTAGTGATGGGCCCGGTGCCTGCCGCGGGCATTCTCACGCCAGGAAGAGCAGTCCCACCCCGGTGACGGCGATCACCGATCCCAGCACTTCCCGCAGCGTCACCCGCTCCTTGAAGTAGACGATCGCCACCGGAATGAGCAGAACCGGCACGGTTGCGATAATCGTCGCCGCAACTCCGGTGCCGGCGCGTTGGGCGGCCACCAGCCCCATGGAAACGCCGAGAAACGGGCCGAAGAACGCTCCCCGGCCGATGTGGCGCAGCGCGGTCCGATCCTGGAGCGCTCGTCCCACCAGCCGCCAGCGCCGGGTGATGCCAAAGACGATGACAAATCCGAGAATCCCCGCCAACGTGCGAATCTGGGTAGCCCCGAAGGCGTCATACGTGGGAGCGCCGTATCGGCTCAACACGAGGCCGCCTGCCTGGCCGAGTGCGCCCACCACGGCAAACCATACGCCCCGGATTCGGCGGGGGTAGGGAATTGCGTCGCCAATGGGGCGGGGGGCGCGGGCGGTGGTAACGGTCATGATTCCCGCGACGGTAAGGACCATCGCCGCCACCTGGGCCGGGGTGAGGCGTTCGTTCAGAATCAGCCGTCCCAACACGGCGGTCATCGGCGGCACGGAGCTGTACACCAGCATCGCTGTTCGCGCGCCGGCATCAACAAAGGCCTGGAAGAGAAATAAATCGCCGATTACGAACCCCACCAGCCCCGACAGGGACAACCAAATCCATACGTGACTTCCGGCGTCCAACGGCACGGCGCGGCCGTGGAAGATCGCCCCGTACACCGCAAACAGCAGAAACGCGATCACGAGGCGAATAAGGTTGACTTGAAGCGATCCTACCCGGCGGCCGGCAGCTTCAAAGGAGAGACTGGTTACCGTCCAACAGATCGCGGTCGAAAGCGCGGCGAGTTGGCCGACCATTTGCATGTTCAATCGTTGCTTGCCCTTTCTATCTCGTTTACAATGCCATAGACACCATGGTCCATGACACGATTTTCCGCATCCTGTCGGCGTACGGACAGATATTCATCATCGCGGCTGCGGTGATACCATTGGCCACTCTTCTCATCAGTTTTACCCACGGAGTGTATGATGGACGCCGCGGACCGTGGCGCCATTTCTACGCGCTAATGGTACATATCACCACGGCCACTACCGCTGCGGTGGCTGCTGCTCTGATATACCATATCGTGGAGCGCGGGTCACCGGACTGGTCCGTAATCTCGATGGTGACTCTGGGGGCGATCCTCGGATCATGGTTGTTTACCCTGATCTTTGTAAAGCGCGCGGTTGATTTTTCCATGATTCGATCGGTGCGCAATCCGTTTGCACTCCTCTTGTCGTGGGCGTTTGGCTGGGCGGCGGCCTCGGTTCTGGCGTTTGCCGGAATCTGGCTGATTCCCGGGCCACCCTACATCACGGTCCTCGTGACGGTTCTCGTGGTGTTCCTGGTCATTCGAATCTCTCTGCGCGTGATGTTTGGCCTCAAAGACCAGGACTAATCGCGTGAGCCTCGCTTCTTCCACCCTCCCGTGGAGCTCGTATTGGATTACCGGTGGCCG
>CAZNRF010000277.1:0-4932 GCA_964575075.1 uncultured Spirochaeta sp.
CATTTCGCCCGGAGGGGTTGAACGACGGGGCATCACTGTCTATCACGCGACCGCCTATGAGTTCCTCGGCGAGCCGGGATACCTACCGCTTCTTCGTGGGTCCAAAAGTCACCCGGGCGCTCGACCGCTACAATGATGCCGACGATAACGCCCTCGGTTTGAGTAACCTCGCCCTCGACGAGGTAGAAGATAGCCGATTTCTGTTCGGCTGGCTCGAGAACATTCTCAAGTGGGCAATGCAGCAAATCCAGCGATTCGTTCCCAACTATGGCATTGCGATCATTATTCTTACCATTTTGGTGAAGGTGATGCTGTGGCCCCTCACCCACAAGAGTTATGAGAGCACCAGCCGTATGCAGGAGCTCAATCCGAAGATTCAGGAGATCCGCGAGAAGTACAAAGACAACCCCCAGAAGATGAACCAGCAGATGGCGGATCTCTACAAGAAAGAAGGAGTCAGCCCCCTCGGCGGATGTCTGCCCCTCCTGTTGCAGTTTCCGTTTTTCATCGCGATGTTCGGCGTGTTTAACAACCACTTCGATCTGCGGGGAGCCACGTTTATTCCCGGCTGGATTACCGACCTGTCATCGCCGGAATCGATTCTCTACGTTGGCGACTTTGCCCGTCCGCTATTGGGCTGGAACGATCTCCGGTTGTGGCCGATCCTTTTCGTGGGAAGTCAGTTACTGTCGAGCAAGTTGATGCAAATCCCCGCCGCGGGAACAAGCAACAGTCAGATGAAATTTATGCAGTACGGTCTGCCGATCATGTTCTTCTTTATCCTGTGCAATATGCCCAGTGGATTGCTGGTATACTGGATTTTCTCGAACATTCTCACCGTGGGGCAGCAGTACGTGATATCTCAACGCCGCAAACACCAAGCAACGGAGTAAATAATGGTACGAGAGTTTGAAGGTCGCAGTGAACAAGAGGCGATCGACGCTGCCGTGGAGGCCCTGGGGCTGGAACGGCACGAATTTGAGGTGGAAATCGTAGATAGTCAGAAGGGTGGACTCTTTGGGCGCGGTAAATCGGTGCGCATTCGCGTTCACCTTCCGGGAGAACCGGAGGACTCAGGATACCGGGACCGGGAGGAGTCAGATGCTCCGAGCCCGCACACGCCCTCGGCAACCACGAACCAGCAACCGGAGACCGACTTTGAACACGCCGTGGTGGATTTCGTGACGACCCTCACGGAAAAGATGGGTTTTCCTGCTGACGTGAAGGTTGCCTACCGGGAACCCAACAAACTGGGACTGCGCCTTGACACCGAGCACGCCAACATTCTCATTGGTCGCAAAGGGAAGAATCTTGATTCGATTCAGTTGTTGGCCAACGTCGTGGCAAGTCGATTTGAAGGCTCCGACGTAAAGGTTGTTTTGGATACGGAGGGATATCGAAGCCGCCGTGAGGAGCAATTGATCCGGCTGGCGGAGAAAATCGCCGATGATGTACAGCGTTCCCGGGGCAGTAAACTCCTTGAGCCAATGAATCCCTTTGAAAGACGGCTTATTCATACTACACTGAACAATATCGATAGTATCGGCACCGAGAGCGAAGGTGACGGCCTGTACAAGCAGGTACGTATCTTCTATCGCGGAGGAAAACGCTGATAAATGTGGAAAACCGGTGGAAAAAAGCACCGGTTTTCTCCGAAATTAGCGTAGAGTAGCTGAGATAATCGATAAAGTGGATAGAATCGATATGAACCACGGGGGTCATGTGAGGGTTCTGTCTACTTCACGTTAGGTTTAGGTGAGCGTCATCGGTGGATAACCGGTGGAAAACAAGAGGAGAGCACCATGACATTTGATGAATCCGTAAAGTACCAGGAGAGCCATGAGTGGGCTCGTGTCGATGGCGATCTGGTGGTAATCGGGATTTCCGATTACGCCCAGGATGAGCTGGGAGACGTGGTCTTCGTGGAGTTGCCCGAGGTTGGGAGCTCACTGAAGAAGGGTGAGGCCTTCGGCGTTGTGGAAAGTGTCAAAGCTGCCAGCGATCTGTACATGCCCGCAGGCGGAGAGGTGGTAGAAGTGAACGATGCGTTGAAAGATACCCCGGAGAAGATCAACGAAGCGCCGTTTGGAGATGGGTGGATTATCAAGATTAAAGCACCTGATACCAGCGAGCTGGACTCTCTGATGGACGCAGCCGCCTACAAGACGTTTACCGAGGGTCTCGAGGAATAACACGTCAGTGCCCAGGGGGGCGCCCGGATTAGGTCTTTACCGCAGACCCGTCATGGCTTGAGGAAGCTGTGGCGGGTTTTTTTGTTGAGATTGCCGCCGGTTCACGCCGGCCAGTATATATAGACGAGAGGAGTAACAATTATGAAACCAGCACAGCAGGGTGGTACCGCTACCCGCTTCGATTATCGCGTAAAGGATATCGGTCTTGCCGATTGGGGCCGCAAAGAGATTCACATGGCCGAATATGAGATGCCCGGACTGATCGCGACCCGGGAGAAGTATGGTCCGCAGAAACCTCTCGAGGGCGTGCGGATCTCCGGAAGTCTCCACATGACGATTCAGACGGCGGTCCTGATTGAGACGCTCGTGGAGCTCGGTGCCGACGTACGATGGGCGAGCTGCAATATCTTTTCCACCCAGGACCACGCCGCAGCGGCGGTGGTGGTTGGTCGTCCGGAGGCTGGAGGATCGGCATCCAACCCCGTGGGTGTTCCGGTATTTGCCTGGAAGGGTGAGAGCCTCGAGGAGTACTGGGAGATGACCCTCAACGCCATTTCCTTCCCCGGAGGGAAAGGGCCCAATCTCATCGTCGATGACGGTGGTGACGCGACCCTTTTGATCCATAAGGGTGTGCAGATGGAAGACGGCTCCGATTGGGTGAACGGCCCCGCCGACAGCCATGAAGAGGCGGTGGTGAAGGCGCTGCTGAAGCGCGTCCACAGTCAGGATCCCCAGTTCTTTCATACGATTGCCGCGGAGTGGCGCGGGGTGAGTGAAGAAACCACCACTGGTGTCCACCGCCTCTACAAGATGGCTGAGGAGGGGACGCTGCTGGTCCCGGCGATTAACGTCAACGACAGTGTCACCAAAAGCAAGTTTGATAACCTCTACGGATGTCGCGAGAGTCTGATCGACGGCATTAAGCGTGCCACCGATGTGATGATCGCCGGTAAAACCGCGGTGGTCTGCGGCTATGGTGACGTGGGAAAGGGAAGCGCCCAGAGTTTGCGGAGCCAGGGAGCGCGGGTGATCGTCACCGAGATCGATCCGATCTGCGCGCTCCAGGCCGCGATGGAAGGGTATGAGATCAAGACGTTGGAAGATGCCCTTCCGGAGGGTGATATCTACGTCACCACCACCGGCAACAAGGACATCATCACCTTTGAGCACATGCAGGCAATGAAGAACCAGGCGATCGTCGCCAACATCGGGCATTTTGACAACGAGATCCAGGTGACACGGCTGAATGAGGCTCCCGGGGTGGAGCGTGATACGATCAAGCCCCAGGTTGATAAGTACCACTTTCCCGACGGCCATGAGATCTACCTCCTCAGTGAGGGGCGATTGGTCAACCTCGGAAACGCCACCGGCCACCCGAGCTTTGTTATGAGCAATAGCTTCACCAACCAGACGTTGGCCCAGCTGGACCTGTGGAACAATCGGGACAGTTACGATGCGACGGTGCGCGTTCTCGACAAGCGTCTCGATGAAGAGGTGGCTCGCCTGCACCTGGAAAAACTCGGAGTGAAGCTGACGCGACTCACCGAAGCGCAAGCCGATTACATCAACGTTTCCGTTGATGGTCCGTTCAAGCCGGATACATACCGCTATTGATACGCGGCACACGCGAACGGAGTATGAGAAATGAATGATCGAAACTATTTGTTTACCTCTGAATCGGTGAGTGAGGGTCATCCGGACAAGCTGGCCGACCAGATCAGCGACGCCGTTCTTGACGCGTGTCTTGCCGATGACCCCGCCAGCCGCGTGGCGTGTGAGACGTTTACCACCACCGGCATGGTGCTGGTGGGGGGTGAAATCACCACCAATACCTACGTGGATGTGCAGGAAATCGCGCGAGGCGTGGCCAAGCGGGTGGGCTACGATGATCCCGCCTACGGTTTGGATTACGAATCGATGAGTGTGATGAGCACGATCCATTCCCAGAGCGCGGATATCTCCCAGGGGGTATCCGGCTCCGGACTCAAAGAGTTTGAGGGCGAACAGGGTGCCGGTGACCAGGGAATGATGTTCGGCTACGCCTGCAACGAAACACCGGAGCTGATGCCGGCCCCCATCAGTTATTCTCACCAGCTGCTGCAGCACGCCGCCAAGCTCCGCAAACACGGCGACATCACCTGGATGCGACCGGACTCCAAGAGTCAGGTTACCGTGCAGTACGAGGGGCACCGCCCGACGCGCATCGATACGGTGGTGATCAGCCACCAGCACGATCCCGATGTTACCCACGAGCAGATCCGGGAGTCTCTGATCAGCAAAGTGATTCGACCGATCCTGGAGCCGACGGGCCTTCTGGATGAAAAGACGCGCTACTTCATCAATCCCACCGGCCGGTTCGTAATCGGCGGACCCCACGGTGATACCGGGCTCACCGGCCGGAAGATCATCGTCGATACCTACGGCGGCATGGGGCGTCACGGCGGTGGGGCGTTCAGCGGCAAGGACCCGAGCAAAGTGGACCGCTCGGCCACCTACATGGCCCGCTACGTGGCAAAGAACATCGTCGCCGCGGGGCTTGCCGACCGGTGCGAGCTCGAGCTTGCCTACGCGATCGGGGTGCCCTTCCCCGTTTCGGTTATGGTGGAGACCTTCGGTACGGCGACGGTGCCCGAAGCTCGGATCGAAGACGCGGTGCGGGAGGTGTTCGACCTCTCCCCGGCCGGCATCATCCGACAGCTCGACCTGCGGAGGCCCATATATCGGCAAACCTCGGCCTATG
>CAZNRF010000278.1:0-4920 GCA_964575075.1 uncultured Spirochaeta sp.
TCTGAGATCAAAATGATCGACAACTATGAGGGGTTTAACGTTCGGGGAGACGTGGTCTCACTCATTCGCCTGAGTCGTCTGTTTAAGATCCCCGTTAATGAGAGCCCTGATTATCACTATGTGGTTATCGTTGGAACAAGCGAGCGGAAAATGGGGCTTATAGTGGATTCTCTCATCGGTGAGGAAGATGTGGTCATAAAGCCACTGAGAGATCACTTTACCAACTCTCCTGGAATCGCCGGAGCAAATATTACGGGGGATGGAAAAGTTTCGCTGATTATCGATGTAAGCCAGCTTCTGGAACTCGGCCTGCGGCGAGAGAAAGAAGAGCGGGCCAAGCGGGAGATGACGATCGGGTCGTAACGGGAGTTTGCATGGCACAAGTTGAAACAGAGGTTTTGTACGACAATGATCTTGACGATCGAGACGCTGCTGATCGTCGTCAGGAGAACATCGATTTCAAGATGGTTACGTTTTCCCTCGGTGGAAAAGACTACGGAATAGATATAATGCGGGTAAAGGAGATCGCCAAGTTCTCCCAGTTCACATATGTGCCGAATACGGCTCCGTTCGTGCGTGGCGTGTATAATCTGCGGGGAGACATCATCTCCGTGATAGACCTGCGGCTCATGTTCCACCTGCCCGCGGAGGAACACGATGAGGGAACACCGGAAAACGGTTTGATTCTGCGTCTGGAATCAAACATGATTGGGATCGTAGTGGACCGAATTGACAAGGTGGTCGGTATCTCGTCCTCGCAGGTGCAACCGCCACATCCAATCTTCGGTGACATAAACGTGAAATATATCAGCGGTGTTGCCGAGCATCAGGACCGGCTATACATCATCCTCGATGTCGATCGAATATTTACGCGTGATTCAGATGAAAGCGAGGCTGCGGCGAAGCGATCCTACGAGTCGGCGGATGCAACGATGGGTCAGAGGGAGATTTCACGGCAGGTGACACCGGAGACGTCGGCGCCGCAGGGGCGGAGTCAATCTCAGTCTCCGGTCTCCTCCCAAGACGAGAGGTCAGCACCAACCGCGGCGGAGCAGAGCTTCGTGATCCAGGGGCTTGAGACGTACCTTGGATTTTACGTTACTGAGGTCAATCGGGAATGGTTTGACCGCCGCTTTTCCGAGTGGCGAACAGGGCGGCAGGCAGAGGGGCGGGATGTCCAGTTTAGTGACGAGCGCGATGCTCAGGAGTTTCTGCGCGGCTTTCACTCTCGGTATACCGGACGCTTCTGGCAGGACGACTATGCGAAGGAGGTCTTTCATCTGTTTCCCGATCCGCCTTCTCAGCTTATCCATGTGTGGAATCCCGGGTGCGGCGGCGGACATGAGAGCTTCTCCATCGCTGCGATGTTTCGGGTGGGTTATCCCGATCGCCAGGTAAAAGTATGGGCCGGAGATAAGGATCTTATGAAAATTTCTTCGGCTCCGAATATAACGTTCAGTTCCAGTGATATTCCCGCCGGCTGGTCCGACCTGGTCGTGGAGGGCAAGAACGGACTGACCTTCAGTGAGAGCACCAAAGAGCTTGTGCTGTTCGAGTTCAGCGATGTACTGAACACCGCCGGCATGCCAAAGATGGACTATGTGGTCGCGCGGGATCTCCTCTCAATGCACGATGAGGCAGACCAGCGGAGAATAATCGAAACGTTCGAAGAGACACTCAAACCTGGTGGTGCGCTGCTGCTCGGCGATAACGAGCGCGTGATCGATGGCGACGCCTGGGAAGAAATCACTGGTGATTCACTGAGCGTGTATCGCCGTCGATAGGAGAAGCTTTAATGCGAGTTGAGTACATCAATCCCTTTGTTGAGTCCGCCTACAACGTGTTGTCCGAAGTACTACAGACCGAAGTTAATCGAGGTGAGCTGTATCTGAAGAGTGCGGCCATGCCGATGCTTGGAGTTGCCATGATCGTCGGGTTGGCGGGCGATGTAGAAGGCCGCGTGCTGTTTGACATGAAGCTCGAGACCGGCTTGGCCGTCGCGTCAGCGATGCTGACCAGCATGGATATGGAACCGGTAGAGGAGTTGAACGACATGGCTCGGGCAACACTCACGGAGCTGGCAAACATGATAACCGGTCAGGCGGTGACAAAACTTCATGATCTGGGTTTTCGGTTTGATTTGACGCCGCCGGCAATCTTCAGTGGTCAGAATATGGAAGTATCAGACCCCAATTTTGAGGCGCTGATCGTGCCCATGGAACTTCCTCAGGGGAAGATAGAAATTAACGTGGCCGTCCGCGAACGAGCGTGATGGGGACAATATGAAAACAAAGCAGGACTTTCCCAGCATTAACGAGCGCGCTCAACAAGGAACCAGAGAAGACGGGTCTCCCTATCGTGTTCTTGTTGTGGATGACTCGATGTTTGTTACCAAACAGATCGGGCAGATACTGACATCCGAGGGGTTTGAGGTTGTGGGAAACGCCGCTGATGGGCAGGAAGGCGTGGAAAAATATAAGGAGCTTTACCCATCGGTTGATCTCGTGACGATGGATATCACCATGCCAAAGATGGATGGAGTGACCGCTCTTGAGCAGATTATCGCATTTGACAAGAATGCTACGGTTGTCATGATAAGCGCGCTGGGGAAGCAGGATCTCGTGAAAAAGTCCTTGCTAGTCGGGGCTAAAAATTATATAGTCAAGCCGTTAGACAGGAAGAAGGTCCTGGAACGGATTGTCGCGTCTTTGACGTAAACACCTGTAATTCGGGCGGTTAGCTCAGTTGGTTAGAGTACATGCTTGACATGCATGGGGTCGATGGTTCAAATCCATTACCGCCCACGCAGATTTTAGTGCCGCAGAACACCAGCTGGTGTTTTGCGGATTTTTTTTATCCAGAAGGTGGACGATGCCTATGTGGGGCCAGCTTTCGTTCGAAGATCCAGAGGAAGTAGCCCTCACGCTTTCAGACCTGGAGATGCGAATCGTTCATAAGGACGGTTCCCATCGGGTCCATTTGGATGGCGCTCCAATCAAGAATCAGGCGGGGGCCTTGCCCGGTTGGAATGAGTTGCACCTCCCTCCTTCAGCTGTACTGACGCTGGAACCTGCTACGCCGGACCTTCCAGTCGTACTGCGTCCGCTGGAGCCGATCGCATTGGCACCTGGGGCGGAGATATCGTATCGAGTACAGCTTCCGCTGTGGGTTCGTCTCGTTGCTGTACCAAGTACATATCGGAAAGTCTCGGAGACCGTCGCGCTCTTTGATGTTCCCACGACAGCACTCAAACGGACGTGGTTTGGCAGCGGTGAATCAGGAGAAATCAGCTATAGCTGGAAGTTCCTTCCCCGTTCCAAAGAGCGGTATCAGCGTCACCTGTTCACGGTACCTCTTACGATTCGAAATTCGTCCCAAAGCGTTCTGTGGTTTGAGCGATTACTTCTGCGGGTAGTTCATCTGGACCTCTATCGTATGAACCGACAGTTGGAGACGAATCAGGTAACGGTATCTTTCAAAGGAAGCGAACAATTGAGCCAGGTCTCCTTTGAGCCTCCTGCGAGTACTGAGCAACGCGGAGCAACACTGCTAGCGGAACGGCGGGAGCCGGCCAACCAGGACATCATCCGGCGGAGCTTTCTCTGGTTACGGGATCTGGCGACGTAGGAGTTAGAATGGCACAACTGGTGGGAAACGTGCGGAATCTTGATTTTTCCGGTCTTCCGGAGTGGGAAGCAATAGCAGCTGCACTGCTGGTCTTTCTGATCGGATTTCTGGTTTTGCGGATTACGATTCGTATCATCATGAGGATCATTGCCCGGGGAATGCGCGATCAAGCTCGGGAGCTCCTCCGCAAGACGCTCATATATGTTGGCGCGGTGCTCCTCTTTGTGGTGGTGTTGAACACGGCGGGCGTAAGCGTTGGCGCACTGTTGGGAGCTGCTGGTGTCGTGGGTATTGCGGTAGGTATTGCGAGCCAGGCAAGCCTGAGCAACGTTATTAGTGGATTCTTTCTGGTGTCCGAGCGGTTCTTTGAGATCGGCGATGTGGTACGCATCGGAGAACACACCGGTACGATCGCATCGATTGACCTGCTGTCCGTGAAGTTGAAGACCTTTGATAATATCCTGATACGTGTGCCGAACCAGCGGCTGATTGAGCAGGATATTTCCAATATTACTCGTTTCCCGCTACGGCGGATGCAGTTCACCGTGATCGTACCGACTCAGGTTTCGTTAGGAAAAGTGTTCGAGGCGCTGGAAGCCGCCGCCGGCAACGTGGCGGATGTTTTACAGGAGCCGGAGCCGTTTATCTTTTTTCGGGGGTTTTCCGAAAACGGCGCAGAAATCGTTGTTGGTGTCTGGTTCGAGCGGCAGAACTTCATTCGTGTTCGCAACGATATGGCTTCGTCGATTCAGTCGGTGTTTGCAGCGCGGGGTATTCCGATTCGTACGCGGGCGATATCCGTTCTTGAGGACATACCGCAGAAATCGATTTGACAGCAAGCAACAAGGCTGGCTACAATCTCGACGAGATGGCAATCGAAAATTATCTAACCACATCGGCACTTCACGAAATCACCCGGTATCGCCGAGACGATTCTTCCCAGAGGGGAGTGAGCTATCGCGGTGCAGTGAGAAAGCACCCCTACGATGGAGAGAAGTTCCTCATCATTACCAGTCCTGAGAAAGACGGCTCTCACTTCTACGAGTTCCGTACTCGTGATCTGCTTCGGGTTGAGGATGTGAGTCAATTGGTCACTGAACAGGGCGAAACAATCCAGATCGTCGAGGTCAGTATTCGAGAGGGAAGCGTCGGCATCGAGATGAAGCCGTTTGAAGTAAGGTAACGAAGATAGTTGACACACCCTCATTGATTGCGTATCATCCCGGCATACGATAGATATTCCCCTGTAGCTCAGTTGGTAGAGCGGGTGGCTGTTAACCACCAAGTCGTTGG
>CAZNRF010000279.1:0-4917 GCA_964575075.1 uncultured Spirochaeta sp.
CCTGCTGACCGATCCCACCCTGGTGGGCGAGGTCTATCGCGAGTTTGAGGAGGATCCCCCGGAGGACCGCTCCCAGGAGCGCTTCCTCACCATGATCCGGCGAAACATCATCGGCGAGCGCTACCGCGTAAGTTGGGACTCCAACACCCGTACCATCACGCTCCAGTATACCAACAGCACCAGCGAGAACACCGTGGCGTTTCTCCAGGAGACCCTTGCGATGATGGGCCCGGAGGTGGCGGCCCATCTGGAACCGCGTTTTGTCGAGGCGGCGGAGTCGCTCGAGGAAACCCTGGAGCTCGCTCGGGAAGATCTGGCGGTATTGGCGAACGACACGCTATTGCAGTTGACCGACGCCGGCCGCGACACCGATCTCACCTCGCTCATGGAAGCGGTAGACCGCGCCGGGGGCGCCACGCTCCGCTCCCTGGCAGACATCGAACGTGCCACCGCCCGCCTGGAGACGCTCTCGGAAGACCCGAGCTCGCTCTTTGCCCCGGTGGGTGAACCGGTCGTTTTTGAGGATACCACCGGCAACAGCCGTTCCATGGTGGTCATCATCGCCACGATCACCGCCTTCTTCCTCACCGTCTTTCTGGCATTCGTCCTCGAATATATCCGCCGCGTCCGGCAGGAACCGGAAGAGATGGCCAAGCTGGAATCCGCCTGGCACCGCACATAATCCGATCTCCTTCAGGTTGAACTGACGGCTCCGCTGGGCCCCCTCGCTCATCCGGCGGAGCCCACCGCCAGCGGGGCGGGCTCTGCCCGGCAAGCCCCACCGGTCCCGCCGGGTGTGCCAGATGCGCCAGATGCGCCAGATGCGCCAGGTGCGCCGCGCCGGGTGTGCCGCACCAGCCGTTTCCCTTGAAAAAGTGCAAACCTTTTGTGTTGCCCGGGCAAACCTTTTTGTTTGCACAATTTCAAGGGGGTGTCGCGGGCGGCGGATCTCACCGGGTCCGGGGACCCCGGCCACACCGTCCGCCGGGACTTGGTACGCGAGACGCGAGACGCGAGACGCGAGACGCGAGACGCGAGACGAAATACGCAATACGCGGGACCGTCTACCAGAACCGCTCCGGCAACAGCTTGTCGATGCGGTCCAGGGCGTAGGTGGGCTGGTCGTCACGGGCGGTAGTCTCGAGCATCTCCGGGGTGGTCTCTCCGGTAAAGACCACGGCGGTGTCCATTCCCGACGAAATACCCATGCGGATCTCGGTGTAGAGGCGATCGCCGGTGGTGATGCACTGCTCCGGGGCCAGACCCACGGCGCGCATTATCGTCTCTACCATTACGGGGCTGGGTTTGCCGCAGTTTACCTCGCACTGCTTTCCGGTTACCGCTTCCAGTGCCGCGATCACGGCGCCGGCGTCCACCTCCCCTCGCCCGCCGGGAAAAGGACAGTACAAGTCCGGGTTGGTGCAGATCATCCGGGCTCGCTTGTGGTACCAGATCGCCTCGAAGGCGGTCTGCAATTTGCGCCAGGTGAGGGTGCGGTCGTAGCTGGCAACCACAATGTCGATTTTCTCCGGATCGTCGGAGATTGTGATCCCCGCTTCGGTGAGGGCGCGGATCAACGGCTCCTCGCTAATCGGAAAGACCACCGCCTCCGGCGCGTTCTGGAGAATCCACTGGGTGGTGGTGTAGACGGTGGTCACGATCTCCTCCGGCGGGGTGGGCAGCCCCATCTTCGCCAGTTTCTCGGAGTACGCCTCGACGTTCCGGGTGGGATTGTTCGATAAGAACACCACCCGCTTCCCCAGCGCGCGGAGGCGTTCCACCAATTCCCGCGCACCGGGAAGGAGCTCACCGCCGAGGTAAATGGTGCCGTCCAAATCGAAAATGTACCCGTCATAGTCTCGGTTGGGAGTTTTTATCATTGGTCTCCTCTCTCTATGGGTGTATCCTAGGCATAAATCAGTTTTCGTTGACAGCTGTATATTACCGTGTTTTACTTACTTTTAGAAAGAAAAAATAGGAGGGTAGTATGACAACTAACCGAATTGCGGTGCTCATGGTGGCACTGTTGGTAATTGCGCTGCCGTTGTTTGGCTCCGGTCAGGCGGAAGAGCAGGGCGAAATCGTCCTTACGTGGCCCAGCATCTGGGTCGGCCAGGACTCCAAAGCGGGGGTGATGGAGGAGATCGTTGCGGAGTTCAACGAGGAATACGCCGGTGAGATCCGCGTGGAAGTAGAACCGCAGCCGGATTACGATGGGTATGAAGACACGATCCGCACCCGGCTGGCCGCCGGCAGTCCCCCGGATATCTTCACCTTTAAGCTCAATCCCACCACCGCTGCCTACTACGACAGCGACCTGTTGTTAGATCTCACCGATGAGCTCGACGGCTCTTGGGGTGACACGTTCAACCAGGGAAACATCAACACCTCTACGGTGGGCGGTCGGACCAAGTCTCTTCCCTACGAGATCGCCTTTACCCCAATTTGGTACAACCAGGATCTCTTTGAAGAAGCCGGAATCGATGAGTTTCCCGAGACGATGGATGAGTTCTGGGATGCAACCGAGGCGCTGAAGGCGATTGATGTGGTTCCCACCAGCCAGATGACCGGTGGAACAAACTCCTGGACCTCCATGCTGTGGTACACCCATTTCCTCGGCAGTTTCGGCGGACCCGATGCGTACAGCCTGGACTGGGACGACCCCGCCTTTGAAGAAGCCGCGGCGATCCTGAAACAGCTCTATGAAGACGGCAACACCACCCGCGACGCGATCGGCGCCGACGCCGGCGTTTCCAGTGGTCACTATATGGCAGAGCGGACCGCAATGTTCATTAACGGCCCCTGGTTCATCGGAAACATCCGCGACAACGCCCCTGAAGTGTATGAGGCAACCCAGCTGGCACCCGCGCCGCAAGCCGGAGAGCACTACGGTCACCAGGTGGGGTGGTTGCACACCAACATCGCCGCTGCCAATACCGATGATCCGGCACGCCGGGAAGCGGTGATTACCTTCCTGGAGCACCTCACCAGTCCTGAGAACTCGCGGCGCGTGTCCCTGGCAGCCGGTTCGCTGTTGGCGATCGAGTTTGAGCTGCAGGACGGCGACGAAGTAGATCCGCTGCAGCAGCAGTTTATCGAAGCGGGAAATAACGCAGAGTTCCTCATTGACCACATGGAAGCTTCTAAGCCGGTTGATGTGGTAGCAGAGCTCGGCCAGGCGATCGGCGAGATGGTGCTTGAAGACCGATCTCCCGCAGAGTTTGTCGACATGCTCGAGGCTGCCGACGATTAAGAATCGTGTAACCTGTGGCGCTCGGGGTCTATAGCTCGAGCGTTCCCCCTTTTTTCGGGCCCCCGGCGGTGTGCCGCCGGGGGCCTCATCGGAACACTATGGACACTTTACGAAAACGAAACCGAAACACGGCGTGGATCATTCTCTTCCTGCTTCCCGTGCTGCTCCTGATCCTGGCGTTCTTCATCTATCCGATCTTTTTCATTCTCTACGTGAGCTTCATGGAGTGGAACGGCATTCAGCCGATGTCCTTTATCGGTCTGGAAAACTTTCGCGAGATCTTCTCCGAGGACGTTTTTCGGACGTCGATTAAGAACAACGTCATTTGGGCGATGTCGGCCGCATTCCTTCAAATACCACTGGCTTTGTTGTTGGCACTAGTGCTCACCCGCGCACCCCGAGGCTGGAAGTTCTTTCGCACCATCTACTTTCTTCCTAACGTGATCTCCCTGGTAGCGTTGGCGATGATGTGGTCGGCACTGTACAACCCGGAGTTCGGCCTGATTAACAGCATCCTGGAAGCGCTTGGTCGCGGCGAACTCACGCGCAACTGGCTGGGAGAGATCGATACCGCCCTCCCGGCGGTGATCTTCTCCTATCAGATCTACGTGGGCTACTTCATGGTCATTATTCTGGCCGGCACGATGTCGGTTCCCCGAGAGTTCTATGAGGCCGCCGTTATGGACGGCGCCAACGTACTGCAGCAGGAGCTGTACATCACGCTCCCGGTGATCCGCGGCATTATCGTCACCGCGGGGACATTGGCGGTCGCCTTTGCGCTCCGCCAGTTCGAGACCACGTTCCTCATGACCGCCGGGGGTCCGGCCAACCGGACACCGGTTATGGGACTGTTCATGTATCGCCGCATGGCCGGATTGGACTACGGGAAGGCCGCCGCCACCGGGGTCCTCCTTATCGTCCTGGGCATTTTCATCTTGGGCGCGTTGCAGCGGGTATTCGGGAAGTCCGATGCCGTTGGCGACTCACAACAATAGGTAGGGGTTCAAAACTATGGCAACCGATTCATTGAACGAGACCGCCGCGCCGATTCGCATTACCGCCCACGCAGCAAAATGGGTTCTCTTGATCGCGTATCTGGTAATCGCGATCTTTCCCCTTCTGTGGCTCACCGTCTCGGCGTTTAAATCGAACCTGGAGATCCAGACGCAGCCCTTCGCCCTGCCGGCGGTGTGGCAGTTTCAGAACTTCGTCAACGCGGTAACGATCTCCGGGCTCCACCAGTTCTTTCTCAACTCGATTATCGTCGCCTCCCTGGCAACGGCGGTAAACCTCTTCGTTACCTCCCTGGCGTCGTTCGTCATCGCCCGGGAGACGTTTCCCCTGCGCAAGACGATCTTCACCGCGATCACCGCGGGGGTGCTGATCCCGATTGTGGCTCTAATGGTTCCCTACTACTCGATCATTGTGGCGCTCGGCATCTATGACCGCCTGGTGGCACTCATCATCACCTACGCGGCGATCAATATTCCGATCTCAACGTTCCTGATTAGTAGCTTCATGACCTCGATTCCCAAGGAACTGGAAGACTCCGCCGAGATCGATGGGTGCAGTTTCTTTCAGCGCTACAGTCGAATCATTATGCCGCTGGCCAAACCGGGCCTCGTCACCGCCGGAACGTTCGGATTCATTTACGCGTGGAACGA
>CAZNRF010000280.1:0-4858 GCA_964575075.1 uncultured Spirochaeta sp.
GGCGCCGCCGATACTGGTCGTCGGGCAAACCGATCGTCGTGATACCCACACCGCCGCCGCCGAACTGTCCGGGAAGCTCAGGAGAGTACGTCTTCTGCACCGAGAGCGTCTCGATAATTCCCGCGGGAAAAAGATCCAAGGGAACGACCCGCTTGTCGACCTCCGGGCTCGGAAGGACCGCTCCGTTGAGGTAGGAGGTCGAATAACGCTCCCCCATACCGCGCACGTAGATAAAGCGTCCGTCCACGACGGTCAGGCCCGTCACGCGACGGAGCGCACCAGCTGCATCGGAGTCTCCGGTGCGTCCGATCTGTTCCTGGCCGATGAAGCTCACCACGGAGTCGGTGTCGGCCATCTCCTCGATTAGCTTTGCGATGCCGCCTTCGACGCGAACCTCTTCAACGGCGAATACCGCCTGCTCCGCGAGTGCCACCGCTTGCGGCGTTAGTTCAACATCTACCACCGTTTCGCGGTCCGCCGCTACTTCTACCTCGCTGATGGTCTGGGTGGAAAAATCGGGGTCGATTACCGAAAACGTGTGAAGCCCTTCCGGTACCTCGATCTCAAACCGCCCCTCTTCATCAGTGGTAACCTCGCGATCGATACCCCGGAGTACGATCGTGGCTCCGGCAACCGCTTCGCCGTCTTCTATCTCCGTCACGGTCCCCGACAGGACACCGGGATCCGCATCCGGATCAAACTCCGGCTCCTCCCCCTGGTCTTCACGGTCCGTCCGACTTGACTCGTCCAACGAGTCGGATCCCCCGGCGGTGATAATTGCCTCGGTCACGGATCCCTGCCGCACCGACATCTCAACGGTGGCAACCTGGTCTCCCTGGTAGTAGAGATCAAACTCGTGCGACCCGGGAGGATGCACGAAATTGATCAGTCCGTTTTCATCGGACTCGATCTCCTCATCTTCCAGCCGGACCTCAACGCCCTCGAGGGGTTCGCCGGTTTCGGAGAATATGTATATCTGCACCTCTCCGCGGTTACTCTGTGCAGGAACAAGCGAGAGCCCCGCGCCCATCATCAAAAGTACCAGCACCCCGAAGAGCAGCCGTCGTCGTATCATCATGCCTCAACTCCTCATTCTTCCATTTCTGATTCAATAATCTGTCTGAGTTCTACGGCGCGCCGAAACATCTCCGGGTCTGAGATTCCCTGGAGATACTCCCGCGCACGATCGAGTTGTCCGTTGCTGTAGTAGGCGTACGCCAGCGAGTACCGAATATCGTCCTCTTCAGTGGCGCCCATTCGATCGAGCCGTGGCTCGATCGCCACCGCTTCCTCAAATCGTTCGGAGGCGAGCAGCAACCGAAATCGCTGCCGCGTCTTGCGGTCCACATCGAGTACGAGGGAATTGAGGTACAGGGCCTTTCCCATCTCCCCGGCACGCCGATACAGTTCAGCCGCCTCAAAGTAGAGCGTGAAATTGCCCGCCGCCGCCTCTTCTACGAGTCGCGCGGCGGTCCGGGGCATCTCCTGCTCCAGATACGTTTGTGCCAGCACGAGCCGCACCTGTTCCGAGGCCGGAAATCACAGCCGAGCCTCTTCGAGTACCTGAATCGCCGATTCCCGCTCTCCGCCCTCGCGTAACGCTTGTCCAATGGTGAGGTAACTATCCGGTTCCGGCGGGGCCGACTCCAGAAACTGCACGCTCCGTCGCGCGGCCTCCCGCGACAGGCCCAGTTCCAGCAAATACACCACCTGCTGACGAGCAAAATCTTCCCGATCGGGAAAGAGCAGCTCCGCGCGTTCCAGCGTTTGGAAGGCGGCCTCCCACTGATCCAGATTCCACTGCGCCGCGGCCCGCACGCTATAAAGGCTGGGGAAATCCCGGAGACTCGGAAGGCGCTCGATGGCGTCGATCGTCTCCTCATACCGCTCGGCGAGATAGAACGCCTGCGCCAGGTACGCGTTTATGGACGGGTCTTCCTGACCATTCTCTATCGCCGACTGGAATTCGGTAATCGCCGCGTCGGCATCGCCACTCCGCAACGCCAGCAGGCCCCGCAGTGTGAAGTACCGTCCACGGTCCAGATCCGGATCATCCTCGTCAACGTTCGACAGGGCGTCTTCCGCTCGAGAGAGGTTGCCGTCTCGGAGCATGACGGCGGCGATGCCCACGTAGTCGGCATCAGGCCCCTCCCCGCCGGATCGGTCGGAGCTCTCTTCCTGATTGCCTCCCGCCCACATCGGTGCTACCAGAAGCAGTGCGGAAATCAGTGCGAGAAAAAGAAATGTGGTGTGGCCGGCGCGTCGCAATCTATCTCTCCCCATACGTCAGTTCAACCGAAACGGAATAGGAATTTGCGCCCAGGTCTGTACGGGCTCCCCGCGGTACTTGGCGGGCTCAAACGTCCAGTTGGGGACGGAGTTCAGCACCGCCTCATCAAACACGTTGGGAGGATCGGCCTCTAGGATCTTCACATCCCGCACATTGCCGTCCGCATCGATTAGGGCGGATACCACGACCCGACCCTCGATGCGTCGCTGCCGCGCGCGATCGGGATACTCCAAGGGGCGGCTCTGGGGGATCGGCTTCGTGTCCACCGCATCCTCCGTGAGCGCCACGTCATCCAGGTCGCCAAGCAGGGACTCCCGCACGTCGGAAAGTCCCTCCACCTCGAATCCGGGTACATCCACCGCAATTCCCGAGAGATTTCCGCCGAGGCTCGGCGCCGGAGCTACCGGAGCCCGATCACGACTCCGCGACATCTCCCGCTCCCGCTCCGGAGGATCGGGGGGCTCCACTTCTTCGGGGGCGGGGACGGTAAAATCGATCTCCGTCGCCCGGTCTTGCTGTTCGGGCTGCTCTACGGGCCGGTTCATGACAACCAGGGCCACGACGACGGTGCCGAAGCCGACCACCGTTGTGAGCGCGGCACCCGCAATTCGCAGCGCGTTCTCGGAGCGTCCACCGTAGATCATGGGGAGCCCTGTTCCGTGGCCACGCCCACTTCTTCCGCACCGGCGAGGCGGGCCTGGTCTACGACATCAATGAGGAGCTCGGTTGGTGTTCGCCGATCGGCGATCACCAGTACGCTGGAGGATGTACCAACCGAAAGCTCGTCCCGGACCAGGGACTGCACCATCCATGAGTTTACCGCTTGTTCACCGACGTAGATCGTGCCGCCCTGTTCAATGTAAATCCGTACGGTATCGGAATCGGTGGGCCCTGCGGACTCCGCGCTGGGGCGCTCAAGCGCAACGTCCAAGTCACGCACAAACGTGGTGGATACCGCGAAGAAGATCAGCAAAATGAAGACCATATCGATCAACGGCGAGATATTGAGATCTTCTACCTCGTGTTTCTTGGGAAGAAACTTCACGTGTTCACCTCCGCAATCAACAGCTCCTTGAGCTGCGCAAGATCGTCCTGAATACGACGCTCCCGACGATCTACGAGGGATCCCACCAGCATCCCGGGGATGGCGATGACCAGACCGAACTGCGTGGTGAACAGCGCCTGGGAAATGCCCTGGGCCACACCACCCGACTGGGAGTAAAAGTTCTGATCGCCCAACGACTGGAACATCTCGATCATACCGTTGACGGTACCCAACAGTCCCAACAGCGGCGCGACGATGATGATCGTTCTCACCAGCGTGCGATAGCGGCGAAGATCTTCTTCAATAGGAAACAACTGATCGTCAAGCACCGCCTGCAGACCTTGTCGGGAAGCGGCTTTTGCGCGCAGTCCGCGACGGACCGCCTCGTCGAGAGAGCCCCGAGAGATCTCCGGAGTATCCACGCGGGCCCGGGCAACGAGATCCCGCACCGGGAGGCGGCTACCCCGGCGGATGAAGAACAGCCGGTACGCGATACCAAACCATAAGAGCAGGGCGAGGAACAGGAGCGGCCACATCACGAACCCTCCCTGACGAATATATCCGGCAAGTTGGGTCAGCCAGGTCATGCGTCGCCGTCCTCACCCGTGTCAGCTCTCTGTGGGAGGCTGGAGGTTATGTTCACCAACCGCAAGGCGGAGACCTCCATGTTGGAGGTGATGCGGTCGCTCCACGAAGACAAGAGATTGCCGATGAGCAGCGTGGGGATCGCCACGGACAACCCGAACTCGGTGGTGATGAGCGCTTCCGATATACCGCCGGAAAGCAGTTTTGGATCACCCGTGCCGAACTGGGTTATGACATCAAAGGTGGTGATCATACCGGTTACCGTACCGAGCAATCCCAGGAGTGGCGCAACCGCCGCAAACACGCCCAAAGCGGTGCGAAAGCGGTCGAGCGCGGGTTGCTCGTTGAGAACGCTCTCGGAAATCACATCTTCGATTCCGTCCGCGTTATGCTCCAACCCGTCGAGGGTCGCGACGAGTACCCGGCCCAACGCTCCTGGTAACTTTGCGGCCTGGGTACGGGCCGCCGCCAGTTTGCCCTGGCCAACCAGGGCGGTTACCATCCGCGCGCCTTCTTTTCCGCCCCGCGCGGCGTTCACCAGGAGGAGCGTCCGGGCAATAATCAACGCCAGCGCCAAGGCACCAATCACGACGATCACCCAACCGATAACGCCGGCTGCTTCGAGGGCGTCACGGAAGGGATCGCCTTCGTCTACCTCTACCAGATCGTCCAGGGATTCAAAGATAAACAGCGGCAACGTCGGGAGCGTTTCCACGCCTCCCTCACGCTGAAGCGATTCCGCCGTATCCCGGGTTTCCCGATCGATAAGCCGCAGCATGCCGTCTCCGGCGGGGGCCAGCGTGCCGCCACCCTGATCGGACGTACCGAACGCCGCGATGCGTCCGACGGAGACGATCTCACCCTCTACTTGCGTGCCGTCTTCCCGAAAGAACGTACCCTCTGAGCGGGAGATTCCCGCGTAGCGGTCCAACACCGGA
>CAZNRF010000281.1:0-4821 GCA_964575075.1 uncultured Spirochaeta sp.
TGCGAGTGCCCCGCTACACCCTCCGCGACCTGGCGCGGGCGGCGTGATGAGCCCCAGCTTTAGGGAGGTGGTGGGAGGCCATCGCGACTCTTTCGGCGGGGCTGCTGCAACACGTTTGTGTATACAGCCTATGCTGCACAACCTTGCGGACGTGCAAAAATTTGCGCGCAAAAACTTGCATACCCCGGACCCACAGGTCAGTGAATCTCATGCCGACGCAATTTGTACTGAAGGGTACGAACGCTGATTCCGAGCGCTCCGGCGCAGCGCGTTCTGTTTCCGTCGCACTGTCCAAGGACAGACCGAATGTATCTCCCCTCGGCTTCGGAAACGACCTCGTCTAACGGCCGTATTGCGGGCGTTGTCTCATGGGAACTGCTCCCACCTGGATTGAATGGCGCTGCGCTGCCGGGCGCAACCATCGTATCATGACAGCCTACACCGACGGTGGACAGTGGTGGTAAGTGTTCCGGCTCGACAATCACCTGGTCGAAGCCCATCACGACCACAGCCCGGCGGAGGACGTTTTCCAATTCCCGGACGTTCCCCGGCCACTGGTAGCCCATCAGAAGCTCCATAGAGGCGGGACTGACGCCTTGTATACCACGGCCATACTCAGCGTTGATCTCGGACAGAAGACGCTCACAGAGAAGCGCAATATCGCTCGATCGATCGCGGAGAGCAGGAAGCACTACGGGCACCACGAGCAGCCGGTAGAATAGGTCTTCGCGGAACGTGGAATTTGTGATTGCCCTGGTAAGGTCCATATTGGTCGCCGCTATCACCCGGACATTGATGGGAATCGAGCGATTTCCTCCCACACGACGCACCTCCCGCTCCTGCAAAACACGCAAAAGCTTCGCTTGCGTATTGAGACTCATGAGTCCCACTTCATCGAGAAAAATGGTGCCTCCGTGGGCCTCTTCAAATAGTCCGCGATGCCCGTCCCGACGAGCGCCGGTGAACGCCCCACCCACATAGCCGAACAGTTCGCTCTCCAGTACTCCCTCCGACAAAGCAGCACAGTTGACCCGAACAAATCGCGCGTTCCGCCGCTCACTCGCGTTATGGATCGCATGGGCAAACAGCTCTTTACCCGTGCCACTTTCACCTTGCAGCAGGACCGTTGCCGGCGTACCAGCGGCGACCCGCGCCTTGTTGATCGCCGCAAGAAAGGCAGGATGCTCACCGACCACATCGTCAAATGTATACCGCGCCTCGAGTTTGCGGATCGTCGCTTTCGCGTCTTCGAGCTTGTCATGAAGTTGGCGCAGTTCGCTTACGTCCTTTATCACGGCGACCGAGCCACGAATCTCACCGTCCACCACGATCGGATTCGCATCGACCACCACATCTCGGCGATACGGCCCAACCCGCAACCGCTGGTTACGCATCGGTTCCCCGGTCCGGAGTACCTCCATGTGGATGCTGTCACCACCGGGGATATCCACCGTACACGGCTGACCTACCACTTGATCCTGCCGCAATCCAGTCACCCGCGTGTAGGCGGGATTTACCATCACACCGTTCCCATGCTCATCTACAACCGAAATCGCGTCCTGCGTGCTTTGAAAAATCGCCTCGTTCAGCAATCGCATCTCGCGAAGGTTGGTGATCTCTTCGGCCAGCCGCTGAAGCTCACTGATATCACGAAAGATCGCCGCCGCCGCAAACACCTCTCCCCGGGAGTCCCGTAACGCGTAGCGATTGGTAATGATCGTCACAGACTCCCACGATAGTCGCTGCTGGAGTTCATTTACCCCAGTCTCGAGGACGATCGGCAGACGCGTAACTGGGATGACGGACTGTATGGGACGTCCGAGAGACTCTGCCGCCGAAATTTTGAGAATTCTTTCCGCGGCGGGATTTAAGAGCGTCACAGTCTCTAACCGATCGACAACAACAATGCCGTCGGAGATACTGTTTAATAGCAGCGCCGCTTCAAAGTTGTCCACCGACGTCCCCGGTGTCAGTTATTTGACGGCTTGAAGCCGGTTTCAGCAACGATTCGGTAAAAACCACCCTTCTTGCTGAGCGCGGTTTTCCACCCTTCCGTTGGCTCGGCCTGAAAAATGACATCACCGGAGGCGTGGTTGACAAACCACGCCTCGTCCTGGAGTTCCGCCTCGAGCTGGCCAGCTGCCCACCCGGAATAGCCGGCGAACACTCGAATGCCGGGCACCTCCGCGCCGAGAGCCAGCCGATAGTCTTCCGACTGCACATACTCAATGACGTGACCAAAAGAGGGCTCGAAGTACACCCCCGAGGTGGGTTCTTCGGTGTGTTCACTGCGATACTCACGGGGAATGCCGTTGTGTAATGCGAACACGTAGTTCTGTTGCACCGGACCCCCGACGAAAACCGGCGCATCCTCCAACGCAGTCCCCTCCACTGAATCGAGGACTTCACCAACGGTGACCTCACTCTCGCGGTTCACCACCAACCCGAACGCTCCCTCCTCGGTATGGTGAATGACCAACACCACCGTCCGAAAGAAGTTCGGGTCCTGGAGCTCCGTTTCAGCGATAAGAAAATGACCGCCTAAATCTGCGGGCGTAGCGTCATCGGAATTCATACGCGTCATTATACGCCAACCTCGACCACAACAGAACCCCGGCCGTTGGATTAAAGGGTGTTCAGAATCTCTTCCACCGCTTCCCGTCCGTCGTAGTCCGGATTTGCCTCCAGTAAGCGAGACAGCACCGCCCGGGCTGCTTCTTCATCGTCCTGCGAGACATACACCTCTCCCAGACGATGGTACGCACGCCAGAACCGCGAGTCCGTACGCACCACTTCATTGAACTCCTCCTCGGCGCGCTCGAAGTTGCCTGATTCCACGTATGCAACAGCCAGATTGTATCGAACATTCGGATCCTGATCACGCAGGTTCACCGCCGTCTGAAAATGGGTAATCGCATCATCGAATCTCTCCAGGCTGAGATACACATTACCGAGGTTGTTGTTGACTTCAAACCCGTCGGGGGATCGATCGTACGCACGACGCAGCACTTCTAACGCCTGCCGCGGTGATCCCTGATCGTTCAGCAGCCGCCCGAGCTCGATCATCGAGCGATCGTAGGTGCCGTCGCGCTGAATCGCGGTCATATGCGCTTCGATGGCACTATTGACATTTCCCAACCGCTCTTGGATTCGCCCCAGCGTGAAATGGTACTCCGGTGGTCGGTCATCGCGTTCGATCGCCCGCTGAATGAGTCGAAGCGCTTCCCGGTGGTTCCCGCGTTCCGTCTTGACCAACGCCGCATTGTACGCATGAGTGGGGTTCTCGGGGTCCAATTCCGCGGCCCGGTCAAACGACTCTTCCGCCGCGCTCAGTTCGCCTTGATTGTAGTGAGCCGTCCCGAGGCGAGAATGGTAGCGCGCATCGCTCGGCTCTATCTCCACCGCGCGGTCGAGACTGATCTCCGCACCGCTGTAATCTTCCCGGTTTAACAGGATAGAAGCGATGCGGTAATGAGCCGCGTCATTCTCGGAGTCAATTTCCACTGCGTACCGGAACGCTTCCAACGCCTCATCTTCCTGCCGAAGCTGCAGATTAGTAATGCCCAAATTGTAATAGGTGTTGCGGTAGTACGGATCCACTCGGGCGGCTCCACGATAACTGGAGCGAGCATCACGAAACTGCCCCGCCCGATACTGCGCCCGCGCCAAATCGTAGAGCAACGCCGCGCTATCGGGATTCAACCGCACGGCTCGGGAAAATGAGTCAATAGCATCCGCGAACCGATCCGTCTCATAGTATACCTGACCCAACGTATAGTGAGCCTCCCACACATCATCCCGACGGAGCGCCTGATTTGCGTGCTCCAGCGCTTCGCGGCGATTATCGGACCTTTCCGGATTCTGGGAGAAATAACTCTGGGCGGTAGCAGCCAGCGCCTCCGCGTGCAGCCGGTTCTCAGTATTCTCGTCTTCCAACTCGATCTCAAGAACACGGTCAAGGGTGTCTCGGGCTCGGGCATACTCCTCATTATCCAGTTGTTCCCGGGCGCGCGCCAACAGCGATTGGATCGACTCCGTCTTCTCCCGCTCTTCGGCGTTTAGTCGCTCCAACTCAGCCTGCCGCTCGGCCTCTCGACGACGCTCCTCTTCTTCTCGACGCTGCGCCTCCGCTTCTCGCTGTGCGGCAAGCTCCTGCTGTACGGCGAGTTCCGCTTCGCGCCGGCGGGCCTCAGCCTCCTCTGCACGAGCTTCCGCTTCCAGGCGGCGAGCTTCAGCTTCCGCCTGCTGAACGGCGGCCTCTACCGCGTCCGTATCGAGTACTTCCTCATCGTCGCGGGCCTCATCCTCGCGGCGAGCGGCGACTGCGCGAGACCTAAGATCTTGCGCGTTTTCGTTGTCTGAATCCTCGATCAACACTTGATCCAACAGATCCAGTGCACGCTGGTATTCACCATCCTCTATGTACTCTTCCGCCAACCGGAGGGTATTCCGTATCCGCTCGTCTGATTGTCGCTCCGCCTCGGACCGCTCCGAGGGATCCGTCGCGGCGGATTCAGTCTCATCCTCTGAGTCACCCCAGGGCCCCAAAAGGATCGCTCCCCCGGCGCCAATAAGCGCAACCGCAGCGGCGATTCCCGCCGCAAGTAGAGCTTTCCGTCGTGAACTGGTAGTCATAGTAATCGGTACCTCTTAATCAACGATATCGAGTTCATCGTCGTATGATCGGAGTTCTTCATCTTCAGCTTCCACACTTGTCGCTTCCTCGTCGGCCGTCTCAAGTGATTGCAGGACCGAACTCAGCATCCGCTCCCGCCGTTCTTCCGCTGCGCGCCGCTCTTCCTCTTCCTGGCGACGTCGTTC
>CAZNRF010000282.1:0-4810 GCA_964575075.1 uncultured Spirochaeta sp.
TGGCCCCTTTGAAGGCGACCGTGTCTTCAAAGCGATTGCCGTGCACGAAACTCTCGGGACGAGTGCGGTGGCCACCCTGAACCTGCGGGTCGCCGACTCGTTCTGGTACGCCGTCAACGACGGGGACCGCCAGTTTGTGCGGATGACCGAGGCCGGAGGCTATGATGAGCTGACCGCCGATTTTGAGTCGTTTCGCCCTATCCTGCCGGCGGAGATCACCCGGGAGGCGTGGGTCATGGCGTATGTGGACACCGCGTTCTTCGGTGATCCCACGATGCATCTGATGGCCAATTGGGAGCCGGCCGCCGACGGAAATTGGCAAAACTCCCTGCAGATCGGAGTCCCCGTTCCCGACGGGGATTGGGAGCTAAACACGGAGTACACGGGAGTGGATGATATCGCGACGGGCGAGGTTACGGCCGACGGCTCCGAGGTGAGCGGCGGCGACCACACGTCCATCACGTTCACGTCGATCGGGGCGGTCGGTGAGCCGGTCGTCGGCGAGTTCGGCTTTTCCGAGGCCGATGACACCGTTGACGGCGGTATCTACGTCCACCGTGCCGCCGACACCCCCTTCGACCTCGGCACCGCATCCTCCCCGTATGAGTTCGACGGCTCGGATCTGCTCACCGGTGACTCCCTGGAGTTCGCCGGCATGACCGGGCCGGATGGAACGAGCTACTACGCCGTGACGGGACCGGCGTACCGGCGGTACAACATTGCAGTGCAGAGCGGGCTTTCCGAAGGAGACGACGAAAACCCCGAAGGTCTCCCTGGTGCGCTGGAGTTGACGGTGTACAAAGACGACGGTTCGGCGTTCGAGTCGATCTCGATCCACGAGTCGAACCCGATGGAATCATTGGAAGTTGAACCACTGCCCGGCAGCGGAAGCGACGGCATCATGCGGTTTGAGTTGGGTACTGCCGCCGATGTCGGAGCGTCCTACTTCATAACGATCACTGCTGTCTCAACACAGACCGATTTCGTGTATGAATTTGCCGACCGGGCCGCGTTTGAGGCGGTGTATGGCGCATTCGAGTTGTCGGCCCTGAGTCAGGGCGCTGGCGGAACCATTGACGAGGATCGTGGCCAATACCAGCCTTCCGAAGTGAGTGATATGCTCCAGGCCGCCGGTCTCACGGACGCGCGTTACGATGCCATTCCTGATTCAGACGAGTTCTACTACGGAAAGAGTGAGGAAACGGCAGAATGGGTCATTCTGACTTCGAATGAAGATGGGTCCTATCGCGCCTACTTCATCGACGAAGCCGCCTACACCGCCATGTACAACTATGACCCATTCGGCTGATTTCGTTGCTCCCCCACCCCCGCATTTGCGGGGGTGGGGGGCTTCGAGTATTCTTTGAGTACCGGAAAAGAGTATGGATCGTTCAGTCGATCGAACAACTGGCCGACATCTCGGGATTGAGCGTAAGTCACGGGACATGACGATACCTCCTGTGATCGCCACGTCGCGGGCGCACGGGGTGCGTGCCGGGGGGGGGCTCATCCAGCAGGCGCAGCGGGATAATCCGGAGTGCTACGCCGTGGTGATGGCGGCGATCGTTCAGCCCGGTTCATCGGCACTATCCGCCATTTCTCTTGTGTGGGACCAGTTCTTCCCCGGGCAGCCCGCTCGCCTCATTCCCGTGGTTCCAACTGCGCGGTTCGATTTTGTGGTGTCAACGTGCCGGGACGGTTTGCCGTACGATCCCTTTCCTGACGTTGCCACCGGTTGGATGACGGCCTACCTCGATTATTTGGGAGCCCGCAGGATCCTGGTCAGTCCGGCAACGGAGGACGCACAGACGTCGGACCGTACCCTGCAGTGCAGGTTTTCGCTCTCCTCCGGACGGCGACGCGTCGCGGTGAAACGAGCTCTCCAGTGGCTATCCCACCACGCGGATTTGCTTACCCGGGATAGCGCGCCGCCCCCGGGCGCCTGCGCATACAACGGCTCCCCCAAACGGGAGATCGAGACGCAAACGCGCCCCATCGTCTCCCCCAACAACGTTGTGCTCGGTTGCCACGATCTCACCACCCGCGAGTTAGAAATCGTCGACCTCATCTCCCATGGACTCGGCAACGCGGCGATCGCCGGACAGTTGGGAATCGCCGAGAGCACCGTCAAGAAGCACATCAACCGCATCTTCCACAAGACCGGTTGCCAGTCGCGGTACGAACTCATCGTCTGTCGGCCCGAGTCCATCACGCTCCATCCCCCCAGCAACGGGCTTCAACAGTGAAGTATTCTCGAGGATGAGTAAATGATAGCAACCGCACCGGAACGAATGGTGGCAGGCCGGTCAGGCGCACTACCCCGCGCCTGAAACGATCGCGGTGCGCGGTCGCGAAACGGCCTCGGAGCGGAGGTTTCGACGAAATCACCGCGATAATTGTCAGCAACGGTGATAACGCCCCGAAAGCGGAGCTTTTAAACCGCTGTTGACACCTGAAACGGCCCTGCGCTAGGCGCACCTGCACCGCACCACTACGCATCGAGACGCACCAAAGAAATGAGGAACTGTGAACAGAGTTAATTACTCCTAACTATTGACGAAAGGCTAACTGATTGGGTACACAAGGCGGTACTGGAGAATACCCGTGCATGAGAAGGCTATATCCCAATCAGTAGAAATGTACCTGGTAACGATATACCGACTTACCGAACACGACAAAAAAGCGTCGACGCACGATATTGCTGGTTTGCTGGGGGTAAGCTTGCCAAGCGTAACGGGGCAGCTCAAGCGACTCACAGAAAAGGGTTACGTGGACTACGCGTGGCGCGAGGGTGCCTCGTTGACGGAATCGGGACGCTTGATCGCGCTCGGTGTGCTTCGCAAGAATCGATTGATCAAGACATTCCTCTACCGCCAGGCAGGATACGGGCTCGATGAACTATTTGATGAGGCCTGCGTTATAGAGCACGTCGTTTCAGACCGATTTGCCGACGCCCTGGAAAAGATGCTCGATCACCCTGAGCGAGATCCCCACGGGTTGCCGATTCCGGATGACCGCGGGAATGTTCCGCCCACGATGGGCACGCGCCTCGAAGCGATTGCCCCGCCGTGCGAGTTTGAGACGGTGCGCCTCAATGAGGTTTCGCAACGAGCGGTAGCGTATTGCGGGGAAATCGGTCTCACCCCACCGCAGACGGCCCACTACCGAAACCGAGATGAGGAGCATTTCCACATTGTCGTCAATGGGAATGAAATCTATGTTCCGCGAGCGATCGCGGAGCATGTGCTGGTGAAGGTAACCTCATGACTCACCGGACACCCGATCTCTCCCGCTTTCTGAACTGGAAATCCCACGTTCAAACACAGGGCGAAAAGTACTGCCGCGTGGAGTATTGGCTGTTCACGCATGTTGCCGTTGTTCTGCTGGCAGGAAAGGCGGGAGAGCTCCTCAATCTGGATCTCCGAGAACTTGATCTCAAACCGGATGAGGCCGAATCGATCATCGACCGGCGGTGCCACGAATGGCAGCTGGATGTTCACGTTCTGGTACGCTCGCAAGATGCGATCAAATTCGTCGTGTACCGTACGAAACGGGTAGAAGAACAACTGGCCCGCGTACCTCCCTGTATTCTTCACGGACGACTTCGGTATCCCGAAAACGTGGACGCCCGATCATTCCTCGCAACAATCGCGCATCGTTGGAACGCCGGCGGCACAATACCTCACGAAATCGGATTTGCTCTCGGGTACCCGATCGATGATGTGCTTGGATACATGGGTATCGAATCGATGCAGTGCAAGGGATTTTGCGGCTGGCAAGTGTTTGGCGACTGGGATGAAGCGCAGCGGCGCCGGTGCGCCTACCAGAGGGCTCGAGAACGGGCGCTGGAGTTTATCGCGGCGTAACACCGGGATCCGGAGCGAATCCCGATGTTGGTACCGCCTGAATCGGGAGCATCAACTCTTGCGAATTGCGTCCACCGGGCATTGTGGCACGCACCGAACGGCCGACATATTCCGACACTCATTACAGAGATTGGGATCAATGACGAATGTTTTGTCGGTGACATGAGCACTGATCGCATTTCGCGGACAGACCTCGCGGCATGCGTCACACATCGTGCATTTGTTGGGATCGATCGTATACATGGGGCACCTCCTCAGGTACTGGCTCTAGGAAGTCTGCTCATTTGCAAACACTACACTCTATATGTACGACATAAAATCTGCTTAGTCGAGCCTAAGTTACTCTGCTATAATGAGTTACGCATAATAGTGTTAGGTTGCGCTAATCCGCGCCCACCGGAAGACTCGTACATTCTGTATAGCTTTTGTAGCTTAAAAAGTTGGACTTCCGCCTGCCATATTGATAAATCATATATATGGAAAATAACAGACAACGGTACTGGAACATGGATCGTATGGTGTATCTCCAGGCAGCCTTAGCGGTACTCGGGGGTATCTCTCTCTGGGCGTGGGTAGATCCGCGGGGCATTTGGCTCACCGTCTTTGCCGGAGCTAATCTCCTGCAGGCCTCTCTCACGGGCGTATGCCCGGCAACATTCTTCTACAAGAAGCTCGGCGTACCGGCGGGGACGGTCTTCGCCGGCGCCGACGGAGAGGACCTTCAACGGCTCGATCGGCATCGGCAGCTTGTAGATGAGGCCCGTCACGATGTTGGCGATACCGATCATGACCAGGAGACCAGCCGGGTCGAGACCGTTGGCGGCAATGTACCCGATGGCAAGAGGAAAGAGAGTCCCAAAGTCCCAAAGGAGCCCGCGAGCTCAGAGGAACGCGTTCTTCCGGAAAGAAATCCAGCGAGTCTGGGATGATAACCAGAGAGTCTA
>CAZNRF010000283.1:0-4801 GCA_964575075.1 uncultured Spirochaeta sp.
ATCGCTCGTACCAGTAGCCTATCATTGCACGCCAGATGTGTTCGGCCATATCGTTGCTCACCGCGATGCAATCCGGCTCGGCGAGATCCTTCAAGTGGACCGGCGGCTCCTCCTCCTGAGTGGATAGGTTGAAGCACGTTACCATATCACCCTGGACGAAGCTGATCTTCACAAGGTGGACCGTGTCGAACGATTGAAGGTGGTTGGCGTCGCTGACGCCGGTTTCGGATAGGAAGTATTGACCCTGGACAATCTTCTTACGGTTCATCGTGTCGCCTCCTTCGATTCTTCGAGCTCCTTCACCAGCGAGAGCGCAAACCTGAGCGCGTCAACTCGGCCGATGTGATACTCCTCCTGGAGGTGGCTTTCACTGTCGATCGCCTCTTGAATCATCCGTGCCACGGTTTCCCGTGTGAACATGTACCCTTCCATTGCAGACTCCTTTGACGCCGCCTGTCTGCAATACCGTAGGCACCACAACAAACTGTTGATCTAAGTGCACTCCCGGTAATCACTTACCCAGAATACTACCCACAACAGGTTTGTGTATACAGCCCTAGTTGTCACCATCCGGCTCGTCCTCAGCGGTCTCGGCTTCTGCTTCTTCGGCTGCGGCCTCCGCGGCTTCCGCGGAATAACTGCGAATTACGCCGACCATCGATGGGTAGGTTGCTGCCCGATAGAAGGAGACTCGCGATGCCAACGCTTCGGTCAGCGTGAATTGGATCTCGTCTTCACTGACCGAGATCTCGGCATCTTCAAACTCATCCATTGTTCCTTCTTCCTGCTGGGATGCTACCACTGCGCCGGACCCATCCCGGAGTTCCATGGGAAAGGTTTCACTATCCACGTCGCTGAGATCGAAGGTATAGCGGCCACCGATTTCGAGAACCAGACCATCCCCACCGCCTTGGGTTGAAACGCCGTCACCCTCGATGTCGGCGATACGCCAGGCAGGCGTCGCAACCGTGGAGAATGAGACCGTTCCCACGGTATCACCGGCTGATTCCTGGGCAGGAACCACAGCCGCCAGTGCCAGCAGTATGCCGGCCATCAGAATTATTCTTCGTGTGTTCTGCTTTCTCATGTGGTATGAGGTAATAAATAGTCGTTGCGATGACAATGGAGCGTGCGGTTCACTCAGGTTATCTTCACAGAAATTCCACATTGAGCCGAGAAAATCTGGATTTGTGTCGGGTAGGTTGCCGATATGGAATTTGATGTAACTCATGAATATCGCCGGACAATCGCCGACCGAATCGATGCCTTGGATGAACTCTTCGGAGCACTGGACGTACCGTTCGTAATCGTCGGGCCCTCGGCAATGATCTTCTTTTATTCCCACGGTGCGGCGCAACTGCTCGACCTTTCTATGGATGATATCGGTCGTCCGCTATTTGTTGCAGCTCCCGAGGAGACAGCTGCCGTGGCGTCTCAGGCCATTGCACTCGCGGTGAGCACTCGTACTTCTGCCAACGACGTTGTGACACTCCAGGATGACAGACGGTACATCCAGCAAGCGCGACCGATATTCGATGAGACGGACAATCACAAAGGGACGCTGGTAACTTTTCTATCTATGGGGAGCGGCATCCAGGCGGATCGGCGAGTTGACCATCTGGTTGAGGCGTGCCGTTATGTGCTATCTGCAGCCCAAATTCTCATTATGCGGTTCAATGCGGAGCTGACGATTGTCTATAAGAACTTCAAGAGCCCCGTGTTAGATCGTGACACGGAGATGCGGCTTGGCCGACGCGTATCGGAGATTATACAATCCGGCGAAGGGGTTGACCTTGTTGATCAAGATATTGCCTGGAATCTCATTCCCGAACCCGATGCCTATGGAAGAACCGTCTCCGTCCTGGTGGTGGGCACGGCTCGCACTGCGAATCCTGTGGTGTAATTGCCGCGGTGATGGGCAGCCGGCATGCGCCACTCCGTAGTGGCCGCACTGCTTGCGACCTCGCTCGTGGTGGGATGTACCGGGGTGCCGCCGTCTGCTCCGGCGGCGCCAATCACCGAGGAACCGACTACGCCCGGGGTGGTGGTTCCCTTATACGTCTATCCCGCGGGGGACGGTCTCCGGGCGTGGGACGCGGTGGCTACGGCTGCTCGGCAGAGTCCGGACGTGCCGGTGATCGCGGTGGTAAACCCTGACAACGGCCCTGGAAGGAGTGCAGATTCCAACTACCGGTCGGTGGTGGCGGAGCTCGGAGAGGCCGGCGCCGAGCCGGCGGCCTACGTGGCTCTTGGCTTTGGGCATCGCCCGGCGCGGGAGGTTCGATCTGATCTCCGGCGATGGCGCCGTCTGTACCCCTCGATTACCGCCGTGTTTTTCGATGAGGTCCCGGTCCCCGGGAACGGTTTGTCCCCCGGGGACGCCCGGACGTACGTGACCGAAATTTCCGCATATGCCGCGGGGCGAGGTTTTACCGGGACGATGATCGGGAACCCCGGCACCGCCGCTCCGGCGAGCTACGCGGCTCCGGACGCGTTTGACCTAGTGGTGATTCACGAGGATCGCTGGTGGCCGAGTCCCGAGGCGGTGGACGCGGGCCCCCCGGCGGAAGAGTCGGTGGTGCTGGTCTATGGAGACGGCGTATGGGACGCCTCCCGAGCGCGCCGGCTCGCCGCAGAAGGCCGATATCTGTTTGTGGACGATCATTCCTTGGATATCGTCGGCAACGGGACCTCTCCGTGGACGTTCTTCCCGAACAATTTGGACGAGCAACTGCAGGTCCTGCGGGAATACGGGGGATCCTCCTCAGACGGGCGCGGCAGACCCCGATGAGCGGTGGCACGGAGCGGAACCCTCGGTTCGACTTGTACCCCATGACCGGACCTGCTACGGTTACGGCATGAGTACGCAACAATGGGAGCAGGCTCCCGAAATGACGATCGATACCGATTCAACATATACCGTGAAGATGTCCACCAGCAAAGGCGATATCATGCTGGAACTGTATCCGCAACACGCGCCGCAGACGGTGAACAATTTTGTGTTTCTGGCGCAGCAGGGGTTCTATGACGGCACGGCGTTTCACCGGGTGATTCCCAACTTTATGGTACAGGGGGGTGATCCCACTGGTACCGGCCGCGGGGGACCGGGATACCGTTTTGCCGATGAAGTGAAAGACAATCCGCTCAAACATGAAAGCAAGGTGCTCTCCATGGCCAATGCCGGGCCTAACACCAACGGGAGCCAGTTCTTCATTACCCATGCGCCGCAGCCGCACCTCGATGGACGCCATACCGTCTTCGGTAAGGTGACCGAAGGCGCCGACGTAGTGGATGCAATCACCCAGGGCGATGAGCTCACCGCGGTGGAGGTGCAGTAGCGCGCACTCCTGCTCGCCAGGGTCGAACCCGCGGTCTCCGCGGGGTTCGCGGGTTCGACGTCGTATTACGAGCGGTTCTGAAGCGCCAGCCGGTGCTCCGTGGCGTATTTGTGGTAGCGCTGCGCCGAGGGAATGAGGTCATCGAGTTCGCTCTGCTTCAGGTCGCGGATAATCTTGGCCGGCACACCCGCCACCAATACTCCCGAGGGGACTTCCATGCCCGGCGGTACCAAGGCGCCGGCTGCCACGTAGGAGTGGCGGCGAATAAGTGCGCCGTTGAGGACGTTGGCACCGATTCCAATGAGGCACTCGTCCTCTACGGTACAGCCGTGCACGCAGGCGTTGTGGCCGATCGTTACATCCCGACCGATGCGGAGGGCGTGTTCTGTGCCGTATCCGACATGCAGGACGCAGCCGTCCTGGACGTTGCTCCGCCTTCCGATGGTAATTGAGTTAACATCTCCCCGGAGGACGGAGTTGTACCAGATACTGACGTCATCGGCCAGGGTGATGTTGCCGAGTACCACGGCTCCCGGTGCGATAAACACATCGGCGCCGATGTGCGGCGTGATGCCTTCGTATGGGCCTACGATTCCGAATGAGTGCGAGGCGGCGGGTTGGTGTGCGGACTGTTCGTTCATTCCGGTAGTGTAGTGGTGGTGCGGGGTTTTCTGCTACCGTAGTTCCACGCTTATGAAACTACAATACGAACGCGAACTGATTGTTGAGCATGGAAAGAAACTGCTCACCGCAGGGCTCACCAAGGGTACCGGGGGCAATCTGAGCCTGTACGATCCCCAGGAGGGAGTGTGCGCGATTTCTCCGTCGGGCGTGCACTACCATGAAATGCGTCCGGAGGATGTTGTGCTGATTGATCCTCTGGGGACGGTGGTGGAGGGTACCCGGAATCCGTCCAGTGAGTATGCGATGCACACGATATTCTACCGTCATCGGGATGATGTGCGGTCGGTGGTGCATACGCACTCTCCATTCGCCACCACGCTGTCGGTGCTAAACTGGGAAATGCCGCCGCACCATTACATCGTGGCTTTGGCGGGGGCGAGTGTGCGTACGGCGCCGTATCGCACGTTTGGTACGGAGGAGCTGGCGCACGTGGCGCTGGAGTATATGCAGGACCGAAAAGCGGTGTTTCTGCAGAACCATGGTGTGCTTACCGTGGGGGGCTCGCTGGAGGAGGCGTTTTATATCGCCGAGGAGCTCGAGTTCACCGCGGAGGTGTACTGGCGCGCGCGGGCGGTTGGGGAACCGACGATTCTTCCCGATGATGAAGTGACCCGACTGACGCAGAAGTTTAAGGGGTACGCGCCGTTGGAAGATCGGCGGACGGGGGTATAGGGGGGCTGTATATAGAAGCCTGTTGCAGATTATCTGTAACGTCTTTCGCGGCAACGACATGCCACAGAAATCCCGGTTTTCAGCGAGATCTTCCCGTCCCACAATGA
>CAZNRF010000284.1:0-4800 GCA_964575075.1 uncultured Spirochaeta sp.
CATTCGGAAAGTAATCGAAGTACGATATCTGCCACGCCCCCGGCTTCCGTGTTGACCGATGCGCCAGCTGCCATTGCTCGTCGCCGGTCTTTTTCATCACAATGCCTTCGAGGCTCCCTTTTTCCTGTATCTCCTTCAGTATCTCAAGCTCTTTCCTCGTCTGTTCGTGTCGTCGTTTAATATACTCGTCTCTGTAATACGCAACCTCCGCCTGCGCAGGATCTATCTCCGTTTCCATCATCGTCTGTATGGCAGGATCCGGACGCTGCAGGTCCTCGATAAACCTCGCGACCACCGCTGTTTCTTCTGCGCCCAGCTGAAACAGGGTTGTCTGATTTTCATCTTCTACAACCACTTCATTGCCAAGCAACGCCGGGTTTTCTCCGTTCGCTCCGTTTCGGAGGTACTCCATGATTTCCGGATCTGTTGTAAAGCCGGCCATCCGCTCCAGGGCATACCCGAGAACGGTGATGCGATCATTGATAGCTTTCCACTGCTCCACCGAATCCGCGAAGGATACATCACCAAGAATATTTCCCAGAGTTTCTCGCGCTTTCTCCGTCGAGAGTGATCGCGCCTTTCGCAGTACACTGATTTCATCTTTGATCTTTCTGGTTTCGGTCGCGGCCAGGCGTGAGAGATTCTCTGCTTGGCGCATGGCGGTATCATCATTCCCGAATAGATCCACGTCCTGAACACTCGAAACGTCCATACTGGCGATAACTTTCGCGTAGTTATGGAGCTCCTCCGCATTCATTGTGTTCTTGTTGGCGATCGCCGCTTGCTGCGCCGCATCATTCCCGGGAGCGCCTGACGCAATCGCCGCCGCCCGTGCCGCCCCGATCTGCCCATTCGCATAAAGGGTATACAGCGACTCTCCCGCCCATCGCCCTATAGCAAACCCCTGTCGCCCAGGAGCCCGTGACATTAATCCCAGTGAGCGCGCCGCCTGTTCATCGATGTCCGGCGCCGCACGAAAATACTTCGCGTAGTCGGCAACGCTCCCTTGCCCGTCCCGAATGTTTGACTCCGCGTCGAATCGTAGCGCCCGTTCCCGATCGAATCCATCCGCCTCCCGAACGATCTGTGCCGGGATTGTCTGTTCCCCGGTACGTCTCGCCAGATCCAGCCGGTGGCGTCCTGTTATCACCTCACGGCGTCCGTCGGTCCGCTCCCACACAACAATGGGAGCGGTACCCAGGCGCTCATACGCCCCCGCCTCAAGAGGTTCGACAACACCAGTTTCCTCGTCAGCCCCTTCCTTGAACTGCTTCACCTCTTCTGACTGACGGATCTCGTCGATCGGAAGTTCGACCACGCGGTACGGAGAGGTAGCGTCCGTTTCCGGGGTCGCAACTGGAGTTACGTCCGTGGTAACTGTAGTTTCGTATGGGTTCGTTACGATATGACCGCCGCCCTGGGCGACGATACTTTCTGGGGTGATCGGCGCGTCCTTTACGACCTGTTCCGTCCCTGACCGCTCTATCAATCGATCAAAGAACTCCCGTTTTTCCGCTGTGAGATTAGAGCCTGGAACAATCGTCTCGTAGACCCTCCGGAGAATCTGCGCCATCACCTCGAATAATGTGCGGTGATTTTCGCTCGGGGCGATGCCGGTACGCCAGTATTCTTCCCAGTCTCGGGCAAACGCCTCATGAAAGCCGATATCGTCCGCGAGGATATCAGAAACCGACACGCCGTAAAGCGCCGCCGCCTCTTTCATTCGATCCAGCGACATTAATCGCCCGATCACATGCCCTGCCTCATGGATAAACGTCGAATCGTTGGCGTTCTCGGAGAGCTCAATAACAACACGCCCATCCACGATGCGTCGCGCGCCATTAATGTGTCGTTTGACGTAGAGGTCCGCCTCCGCGTCGGTGATCTCGGGATATCGCAGCTGGACGTTGCGTATCCAGTTGTTGTAGTCCGGCTCCCGGATCGGATCCTCGGCAAATACCAGCCTGAGCGCATCGACAGGAGACGCCGCACCAATCTCATCAGCGATGATTTCTACCGGATACAATACGGCGCCAAACTCATCATCTGTATAGTTTCGCCCGCGATCCCGCAGCCCTTGGATAACTCGTTGCGCCTCCGGGGCGTTGAGCCATTCCCGGGAATACCGTCGTGGTGTAGTCGTGCCTTCCTGGGGTCCAGCTTCAGTCCGAGCGCGCGCCTCATACTCATCCTTGGTAAGTTCCCACGGTTGCGGTCCGTCCTCCGTTGGCGCGGTGTCCACTGTCTCCGCTGCAGATCGCTGCCGCTCAAGCTCCTGACGCTCCGCGTCTATCTGGATAATTTCCGCGGCAGCGAGAGCTGGATCGGAGTTTACCAACGCGTTCGCCGCCCGCTCTCTCTCCTCAAGAGAACGCATCTGTTCATCAATATCCGTGGGAGTAATCGGAACGTGCTGTGCCGTCTCCGATGCGTTTGCGGCCACTTCCTCGGCAGCAGACTGCGCCTCCCGCCCCGATGAGCGCACCGATCGAATGAGGGTCCCGGGGAGCGCCATTACTCCGAAGCCCATTGCGCTTTGCTTGGCAGTCTCCAGCAGGCGGTTTACGTAATCCTGCGCCTCCATCTCGTATTCACTATCGCGGTACATCTGCATGAAGTCTTCCGCAAACTGTGCCGCGACAATATTCGTGGTTTCCTGCGCGAGCTCTTGTAGCGTATTTTCCGCGACGTTTTCCGCCATGCTTGCACTGAATCGCAGCGCCGCATTCTGAATACGCCCGGCGAGCAATGACTTCTGCACGGCCGATCGCGTTGCCGTGGCGATCGCTGTATCGACACCAGGAATATTCCCGATCTGCGCCATCTCCAGGAGTCCATTCATCAGCCCGACGCCGGCTGCCGCCCATACCGATACGTCGCGATCAATCCCCAGGCTAAGAAGCTCATCATAGGCGAGCCCTGCCTCGATCTCCGCCATATTTTGCGTGGTCATCGACGCCGACCCGACAGAGAACCCGGCCAATGCCGCTCCGGCAACAGATACAGCGTATGCAGGGGTGCCGATCACCGGGGCCGCCGTAAGCGGAAGGCCACCGAGTGCCGCTGCACCTCCGGCTCCCGCGGCGCCGGCGATTCCACCTGGGAGACCGCGCGTGATCGACGCCTCCAGCCCCTCAACTACGAACGGTGCAAGATCTGCCGTTGCCATCAAAGCACGGGTGATTACGTTTTGTTCCCCCGCATCCGGATCCGGCATCTGTGCTTTTAGCTCCTGGATCCGCTGTTCTGTTTCTGCAGATGTGTCTCCGGTCCTCTGCGCCCACCGGAGATGTGCCACCTCGATATTCAATCGCGATGCCTGATAGTTATCCCTGATCGCCTGTACGGCCCGCTTCGGAGGAGTCGCGCTCCCGAAGTATAATTCGGTGTAGTAATCGTAATTCCGCCACACTTCCGCCGGCTCAACCCCAACCCGTTCAGAGAGCCATATCGAAGCGCCGATTTTGTCAACGTCGTCTTCCGGGTTTTCCGACATCGACAGCAATGATCGTAGCGCACTCTGCATGCCCGGGGTGTTCCAGTTTTCCTCCCGAATGGTGTCCGGCGTTTCCGGCTCCAGGCGCGAGTAATCTACCTCTTCAGGAATCGCATCCGGGCGCGGTTCTCGTGCGTGCTCAAGCGCCCCCGAAACCTCATCCGGGTCCTCTGGGGTCAGTGCGGAGTAGTCAACGTCCATATGTTCTCCAGTAATCCGGGTCCCGCGGATTCGTTGGTTCCGACTCGTTCATTCGCTCCGGATACCGCTCCGCCTTGCGCTGTTGTTCCGGGTTGTTCCGTAGCGCATTATCCGTCGCACTTCCGGTCCCTTGAGGTATCTCATTCGCCGATACTTCCGAAGTTGGCAACGGCGCCGGCACCCATCGTTGATTGGTGCGATCCCACACCCACGGGCGCTCCTCCATCGCGATCGCCGACTCTTCGATATTCGGGTTCACCTTCATCGACCACATCACTTTGTATTGTCCGGGCTGTAACCCTGGTACCGGCATATAGAATACCGGCGTCCCGTCGAACGCCCGGGACCCGATCTGTATATCGTTCTCATCCAGTCCATAAACCGTCGCAAGGGTACGCCGCTGATCGGTCTCCAGCTGATTGAACAATTCCATGGACTCGGGGTGCAGTGTGGATACTCCAGTCCACTGCCCTGTGGCGATATCCCGCATGAGCTCTTCAGTAGTGCCGGCTATGCGACGCGGGGTATCTCCCATCCTGACGCCACCCCGAACAATCCTCCGGAGGAGCTCTGGCTCTTCGTAGTCCCGGAAGAAGTTTCTGGTCATTTGATCCAGCTTTTCCGGATCGGGGCGATTCGGATTCGGGCGTACATCCTCACCTTCGCCCACAAACGCTATTCCCGCAAAGTGTTCTCGCCATGCGCGAAGAAGCTGGTTCGTCTCGTCGTCACTCAACTTTGCAGATTGTGCCAACTCTTCCAGGGTGTTCTGGTATCGCGCCGCCCACGGGAGCGGCTCCTCCAGATACCTGACAAACGAATCGAATTCTGTGCGACTGAGTACGCCGTCATTCGCCCACAATTGGAACGCCTCGTCATACAGCTGATCGGGATCTTCCATGTTGTCCGCGCGCATACGTAGTCGCGCGAGATGATTAAGCCCGACCTCCGTCGTGGTCCCTTCTCCCACTCCGCGGTCTGCTTCGGCTCGTTCTGCGATCCTGCGCTCCCAATGCTCACGCTGCGCGACCGAGAGGTAGCGCGCGGCGTCTACCTCTTCGAGGGCCCAGCCGGCCGGACCTCGAAATTTTCGCCAGAATTGA
>CAZNRF010000285.1:0-4791 GCA_964575075.1 uncultured Spirochaeta sp.
GTGGGTGTTCATATGGCCTCCAGTCGGAGTCTATCAGAGCCCATGGGAGGTACGCCAGTCGATGCGTCCTTCTGTGGCGCGCGCCCTTCTGCGGTACCGATTCTTACGGTATAATGGCCACATATGGACCGCCGCCGCTTGCAGCAAAAACGGGTCGACTACGCAGATCGAGTGCTTCGGCTCGATCGGACGCTCATGGCACGAATCGGGCTTATCCGCAACCGAACCTATCTCAAGATCGACGGTCATTTTCTCAGCTGTATTCCCTACGATCTTTCGCTGAAGACCTGCCGGGTTATTTCCGTTCTGGACTCCAAAGAGGTGGAGTTCTTTGGGAAGTATACGGATTCCACGCACAATCTCCATCTCACGCTGGACAACGCGATGTTTGGCCGAGAGATTTCGATGTTCGCCAAAGTGCGCCTTCAGGATTTGCGCCAGCCCAACCCTGAGACGTCAGTGTGTCTCATGAAGCTGGAGCTAATAACCGTACCCAACGACCTGGCGGAAATCCTGGTTATCCTCTTTGAGGAGCTGGATCAGGCACGAGCTCGGTATGACCGGGCGGTGGCGGAGGAAACCCCGCGTTCCCTGCCGGACGTGTATCCCGCCTGGCCCCATCGCTACGGGCGCGTAGAGCGGGGTGGGGAGGCGATCGTTGAAGCCGCCCGAGTGATCACCATTGCGCCCCACCGGCTGCGGCTGTTTGCGGATCTCCCCGAGGGTGCTTCAGCATCGGAAGACGCGGTGGAGGTGGTGTTTGGCGATGGTGATGAACAGGTGTTTGTGAAGGGAAAGATCTCCGCTGCTGATGACTCGAAAGAGGTGCCGCAATGCGTGATTCTCGCCGTTGATCTTGAGTTCTCCGCGCCTTTTGTGGAGCGGTTGTCCACGGCGGACGGTAGGAGCGCCGGCACAGGTGGCGCCTCACCGAGCGGGAGCCACTCACCGAGCGGCAGTCCCTCACCGAGCGGCAGTCCCTCACCGAGCGGCGAATCCGCCGGTACCCCAAAGCCGATTCCCGACGGGTAAACGGAGAACCCATGCGCTTTGCTGTCCGGAGAAACCCGAAGCGGCTACAGACGATTCTCATTCTGGCCCTTGCCTTTGCGGTGTTCTCAGGTATCGCCGTGATGGTGGCCGGCAGAGAAACGGGGATGGTGTTGCTCGTTGCCTCCGGGGTGATTCTGATATTCTTCGCCCTGGAGCAGGGGAAAGTTGGATGGTATTACGAAATACACGAAGGCGCGCTGATCGTGCGGCGAACGTTCAGATCCTACGCCGTGCCGGGGGCTTCCATCGTGAAGGTCAACGCGATCAGGTGGCCGGCGGTGCGGGAGCTCCTCCAGCGCTACCGGGAACGAAAACAGGTTGCGCTGGGACGGCTCATCGGGTTTTGCTCGCTAAGCATACCGCTCCGGGGCCCCGCCGATCGAGAACGGTTCGTGGTTCTTACCCGGTCGGGAGACCGAGAGTACATCCTGAGCCCTGCCGACCCGGAGGCGTTCGTCAAAGAGTGTCAGCGGCTTATGAGTCGGACCCAATAGCTGAGTCGGAGGCACCAGAGGAGTAGCATGGCGCGCCACAGGATAATCATCGATACGGACCCCGGGATTGACGACGCCATGGCGGTGTTTTACGCGCTGGCTGCGGAGGATATCGAGGTTCTCGGCCTGACTACGGTTTTCGGAAACGTTGCCACCGAGGTGGCTACGGAAAACGCCCTGCGGCTTTTAGAGATCGCCGGCGCGACGGATATCCCGGTAGCCCGGGGCGCGGCGCGTCCGCTGGCCACGGAATATCGCGGGGCAGTGGAGTTTGTCCATGGGGAGAATGGGCAAGGTGGGGCCCCATTGGATCCGCCGGTGACGCGGGAGTCTTCAGTCCGGGCAACGCAGTTTATTATCGATACCGTTGCGGCGTCGCCGGGGGAGGTAACGCTGGTCACCCTGGGGCCGCTTACGAATCTTGCCCTGGTGGTGCTGGAGCGTCCCGAGATTGTGCGCGACGTGCGAGGGGTGGTTGCCATGGGCGGCAACGTGCACGTACCCGGTAACGCCTCTGCGACAGCCGAGGCAAATATCCTGAACGACCCGGAGGCGGCGGATATCGTGCTCTCCGCGGATTGGCCGGTGACGATCTGCGGCTTGGATGTAACCCACCGCATTACGATGAGTCCTGCTGATCTGGAACGGATCTACCGGATCCCATCTCCCGTCGGTCGACATCTTGCACAGATCGTGCCGTTTTACCACAACTTTTACGAGACGAGTGTCGGAAGTGACGGCATTTACGTTCATGACTCCACCACGATCTCATATTTGCTCCATCCTGATGCATTCACCGTGGAGCACCACGCCCTGGCAGTAGACACCGCCATGGGTATCGGCCGGGGCAAAACGTGGCCGATCGTCCGTGGGGATGAGGCGGGGCGTTCCGCGTTGGCGCGGCGCCCGGCGGTCACCGTCTGTGTCGATGCCGATGCCCGCCGTCTCGTGGAAGGAGAAATCGCCACGCTCGAGCGGACGTGTACCGCCAACTGCGATGGTGTGGCCAGTTGTTGATGTGTCTACCTACCTCTGGAAGACGCGGAGCCAGCGTACCGCTTCAGCACCGGAGGAGAACACTTGTACATGGTATCCCGGCGCAATGACGAGCCGCCGGTAGACGCGGGCGTATCCTTGGGTGAGGGGGTCACGACCCGGCAGCAATGCGACGTACGCCCGGGAATACCAGTCGGTGGCGGCCAACCCCCGGCTGATCAGCTCTTTGACCCGCTCCACATGAAGGGCGGAAAAGGTAAATCGCGCGTCTTTGAGAACGATGAGCTGATAGGTGCTGCGGGTTGGGTCGGTTCTCATCTGCAGTTCGAGAATACTGCGCCGAATCTGGTGGAGCGAGGTGTCGCCGGTAACCCGCAGGAGCCATATGTCGGATCTGTGGATGTACGCAAGATCTACCACCGGTTGACCATACGGCATGTTCCCGGAAGGAGTCACCCCCGGATATTGAATTCAATGCTATTGCGTAGGATGGCCTCACAGCGTAGCCTATGGGGTAACATGTCTGTGTTTCGAAAACGCCGGTCCACCGCACAGCCGCAGACGGGTGATTACGGGGATTTTCTCAAAACCGTGACGACCTATACGGTGCCGGTACTGCGCTTGTGCCATTTTGCCTTCAAACAGAAGACAAATCCCGACTTTCCGTGCCGCGACTATCTCGGGCATCTGCACCGCGACGCATCGGCGCTCCAGGAGCTGTTGGATCTCCACGGCGCCCAGACCAACAAGATGTGGTTTCCCTTTCGGGAATCTATCGCCGCGGCGAAGAACTTTGCCGCCGTGACCTATGATGTGCTCCACGTGCGCCGCGCGATTCATCGTTATCGGCTCCTGGACTCCCAAGAAGACTTTGCCGGGGCCACCGACAAGGTGCTCGCAGCACTGCGGGAGGTGGTATTTTCCGTAGCTGCTACCATTATCGATCAGACGCGCTTATGTGGGGTCCATCCGGAAGATGTGGATGCGGATTTTGAGCCGTGCATTGCCACACCCTTGGAGTTTCGCCTGCCCACGGACCGGGACGTCCGCCACGTGGACCGCATCGGTGAGCAGGTGGTGTATCTGGCAACCCAGTTCCTGAATCTTTCCGAAGATTCGGATGTACAAGAGGTACTCGATGACCGGGACGGGGAGGAGTGCCAGTCGTGTATTCCATATCCGCTGAGCGAGGAGCGGATGCGGACGGTGAAGGCCCGTTTTCACAATCTGCAGTCGCTCTACGATACCTATATCTTTGAGTCGGATCTGGAACACCAGAATGAGCAGCTCCGCTATCTACGGGGACACATCAGTATCATTTACCATCTGCTCTCGATCGGCACCGACCTCGTCCATTACTACATTCGTCATATGAGCTCGCTGCGGCGAGAGACGTACCGGGAGATGCGCTTTCCCATGGAGCCGGAACGCCTGCGGGACCAGATCTTCGAGTATCCCCTACGGTATGCCCGGGAATACATGGAATCAGCGGTGCAGCTCTGCCGTTCGATGATTCAGGCGTATTCCGAGCAAGCGGAGATCACCGTGCCGATCCCGAACTACCGGGGCTTTCATGTGCGCCCGTCCACTCTTGTTGCTCGCATCGTGCTGCATTACGGAAGCAAAGTAACGATGCATATGGATGACCAGGTATACGACGCGTCCGCCCCTATGGATCTGTTTCGTGCAAACGAAGCGATTAACCGCATAAAACGGCGGCGAATCGCGGATATGCTCAGTAAGCTCCCCGATCTGCAGCGGCCGATCCCCGAAGACCACGAGGAGCTGGTGCGAGAGTTGCAACTCGTCTTTGTGCGGCTGATGAACGCCGGACAGATCATCATGTATGATACCGATCTCTCATTTCATGAGCTCGAGGTCGATCAGGACGCGACGATGGCTGATCTGGTGGCGCGGGCAGTACGACACTTCATGTCGATCGCGAAGGTAGATGTGCAAAGCGATATCACCGTGAGATTTGAGGGCGACAGCCGCGCCCTGAAAGACCTGGAGATCCTCGCCGAGCACGGCTACGGCGAGGACCGGATGGGTAACAACGTGGTTCTCCCGGAAGAGCTCTCGTACTTGTCGCGGGGGTGACCGCGGGCGGTGCCGTGGTAGCAGTCGTTACTACCATGGATGCCGGTGAGAAACCACTCTCCAGAACCGGATGGTTCGACCTAAATCCCGATCCTACTCCGCGATCTGTACGGCAAGGATCTCACCGTAGTACATGCGGTGGTAGTCG
>CAZNRF010000286.1:0-4767 GCA_964575075.1 uncultured Spirochaeta sp.
TCCGGTAACCCAGCCATGCGGGCCACATCTATACCGTAGGATCGGTCTTCCGATCCGGGACGCAGTTTTTTCAGGAATACGATCGCGTCCGAGGAGTGATCCACGGCCATACCGAACGTGGTAAACTCAGGATGAACGAGTTGCGCAAGCTCATGGTAGTGGGTGGCGAAGAGCGTTCGCCCCTGCACTCTCTCCAAAAGGTACTCCGTGACCGCCCAGGCGATCGCCAGTCCGTCGTGGGTGCTGGTACCGCGTCCGACCTCATCCATAATAATCAGGCTGTGTGTGGTGGCGTTACGGAGGATGTTGCTGGTCTCGTTCATCTCTACCAGAAATGTTGATTCCCCCCGGGCGATGTTGTCGGATGCGCCGACCCGACAGAATATGCGGTCGGTAATCCCGATCTCAGCAGATTCGGCCGGCACGAAGCTCCCCACGTGAGCCATAAGCACAATGAGCGCCGTCTGCCGCAGGACCGTTGATTTTCCCGCCATATTGGGACCGGTGACCAACGCGAATCGGGGATTGGAGCCGCCGAGGTGCACGTCGTTCTCGACAAAATCCCCCGCCGGTAAGTGGTGCTCTACCACCGGATGGCGCCCCCCCTCGATGGCGAGGACCGGTCCATCGGTCATGGTGGGCCGTCGCCAGCCGCGGAGCGTGGCGGCCTGTGCCAGCCCGGCGAGAGCATCGACTTCCGCGATTCTGCGTGCCACGAGGGTCAGAAGGGGGATCTGTTCGGCCACCGCCGCCCGCAATTCCAGGAACAGTTCCTGCTCCCGAAGAACGGCGTTTTCTCCGGCATTGTTGATCTGGTCTTCCAACTCACCCAGACGAGTGGTCGTGAAACGTTCGGCGTTGGCAAGACTCTGACGACGAATAAACGCCTCGGGGAGGCGGTGAGCCTGACCACTGGGTACTTCGAAGAAGTGTCCCAACACGCGGTTGTACTTGATCTTGAGGGAGGTAATGCCCGTTTCCTGGCGCTGCTCTTCCAGATATTCGGACAGTACGTTGCGGCTCTCGTCGCGGAGCGCCCGGAGGCGATCCACATCGGAATCGAACCCAGCGCGAATGATGCCTCCCTCGGTGATAGCGACCGCAGGGTCATCATCGAGAGTTGTGAAGATGCGGTGGTACAGGTCGAGCAGCACCTGCTGATCGCTGTGGGAATCCAGGAGTCCCGTGTCCGCCGCAGGCCCATACCAGTCAGCGATCGCCGCGCCAATGCACTCCGCCGCCCGGAGGGAGCCGGCGATCGCCCGTACATCTTTTGGATGGGCCTTGTCCACGCCAAGGCGTCCCACGAGGCGCTCCAGATCGTACACTGCCTTCAGATCTCCGCGAACGCGCTGTAAGAGCGGCTGATCGTGGTAGAGTTCAGCAACCCGATCGTGGCGGCCGGTAATCACTGCGGGCTCCCGCGATGGTGAGAGGATCCATCGTCGCAGAAGCCGGGACCCCATGGATGAGCAGCATTCATCGATCACTTCCACCAGGGTGTACGAGTCATTGCCGTCCTGCATATTCCGCACCAATTCTAGGTTGCGGATCGTGGCATCGTCGAGTACTAACAACCGTTCATCACTGTGTCGTTGGAGATGAGCGATATGGTTGAGCAGATGGCGGGCGTTATCTTCCAGGTACTCCAGCAGGGCCGCCACCGGAGTGAGGGCCGGATCTGACTCATCGACACCAAAGCCCTGGAGGGATACGACGCCGAACAGCGCGGTGAGGCGTCTCACCGATTGCTCCCGATTGAATCCCCAATCGGGAATACGATTCACAACGGTGGCGTGTTCCGGTGCCGCCACGCGCTGGAGTGCCGCGGTGTGTTCGAGAAGAGACTCCTGGACCAGTAGCTCGCTGGGAGCGATGCGCGCCAGCTCCCGCCGGACGAGGCCCTCGACAACTGCCGCACGCTCCTGGTGGTCCTCCGGAGGAATTGCTGAGGCGGTGATGGTGAGTTCGCCGGTTGAAACATCACACCACGCGAGAGAAAGATGGTCGTTATCGGAGCTAATGGCGGCGATGAAGTTACTGGTCTTTGGATCGAGATAGTCAAGATCGAAGACCGCTCCGGGGGAAAGCACTTCCACCACGTCACGGGAGGTAATCGATTTTCCGTCGGGGGCGCTGGTTTGTTCGCAGACCGCCACTTTCCGGCCCTGCCGGAGGAGGCGATGAATATAGGATCGCGATGCGTGATGAGGAACGCCGCACATCGCCATTCCCTGCCGCTGGGTGAGGGTGAGCCCGAGAAGGCGAGCGCCGTCCTGAGCATCTTCCCCAAACATCTCATAGAAGTCACCCAGACGAAACAGCAGTATTGCATCTTTGTGCTGCGCTTTTATGCGCTCATACTGCTCAAGCATGGGAGTGGACATGACGGCGCCTGAGCGTTCTTATCTATCGGCGACCTGAATAAGCCGGTTCACCACCAACTCGCTGATGTCTACCTCCGAGCTCCACCATTGAAGACCGTCGGAGTCGGATCGCAGTACCACCGTGTACCCTTCACTCTCAGCAACGAACCGTATCGCCTCCTGCATTTGCCGGAAGAAGTCATCGGAAAGCAGGCTCTCCTGACGCTCTTCCAACTGTTGACGACGTCGGCGAGTTAGCTCCTGGAGATACCGCTCCAGTTCTTCAATCTCTTGCGTGAGCTGATCCACCCGGCGTTGGGTGCCCCGCTCTTGGGCTTGGGAGAGTCGCTCCTCCAGCTCTTCCAATTGATCGACTTCCCGATCGATTTCATCCTGGTACTCTTCACGGAGTCGTTCCAGCTCTCGTACGCCCTGGGAATCCCGGTAGAAAGAGTTATAGACCTCGTCTATGTCGACGACTGCCACCGTGGTGAGCTGCTCGGCGGGTAGCAGCGCGGGGAACACGATGCCTGCGAGAATAAGGAGTGTAATGGCTCGTCGCACGTTGAGTTGTGTGTGCATTTATGTCTTCCTCCGTTAGAAGAATTCAGCGCCGATAGTAAAGACCAGATCCAACCCGCGGCCACTGTTGACATCTCCTCCGTTGAAGAGATTACCCGTCTGCCATTCGATATTGCCGTTCTCATCGTACTCAAAACGCTTGGCAAGATAGAGGCGGATCGGAAACTGGGGTATTACGAACCTGATTCCCGTACCCATGGAGAACTGCCAGTCCGCCAGCTGAAGATCGGTCAGGCGCTCGCGGTCGCTCCACTGCGACGAGTCCCCAAACGTGCGCAAGGTGGCCGCCTCAAAAAAGGTATCCCACCAAATCACTTGTTCCGAGATCGGCATTCGCAGCTCCACCCAGTTATTCCAGAGGGATGTTCCGTTGCTCTGGAACGGCCATCCCCGGGAGTTGAACATCCCATCAATGCGCAGGAGGTCGCTGTCGGAGGTCGCAAAGTAGCGATCGTTGTTCTCTGAGAGGTAAAAGTTGGGCCAAATGAACGTCAGTTTGGAATGCAGACCGAGCACCCCTTTCCAGCTCCAATCACCCAGCGGTACATCCCACAGCGTGAAAAACGTCTCCGCCGTGCTTTCGGTGCGTACGTAGTGCCGCTCGCCCCCCAGGGCGCCTCCGACGAACGTAACGCCTTGATCGAGACGGTATCCACTGGAAGGGCTATAGACGAAGTCCCGGTTGTCCAGGGCGGCGCCGAGACTCCAACGGTTACGGAACCGCCAGGCGTCCAGGTTTTCCCGCGTGGTCTGGCGGAACGGCCGGTAGAGCGAATCATCATAGGTGATGAGGTTTATGCTGGTCCCCACCGACGTACGCGGTATGAGGCGACCCACGGGAGTACGAAAGGTGTAGCCGGTGTTGGCGCTCAGACTGATGCTGTACTCGTCGTAGCTCATCAGGTACTCACTGGGGATCGAAGCGGTGGAGCCATCGTAGTCCGCCTGGGAATACGGATCGGGCACCGCGTTGTCATCATCATCGCCATAGACCGGGGGAATCACGTCCTGGGGAATATTGTTCACCACCGCCCGCTCAAATGAGAGATTCAGCCCGCCTGACCAGCGCCTGCCTAACAGCCAACGCTCGAGAAAGTTGAAACTGACCTGCTGATTGATCGGAGAAGCGGTAGCTTGCACACCGAAGGTCTGTCCGCGACCAAGAAAATTGCGATCTTGCCACTGGATCTGGGCGGAGACGGGGAAATCTTGATTTCCCCCGAAGGCAACACCAAAGACGATCTCCGCGGTGTTGGCCTCCTCAAGGTTGATTACCAGGTCCATCAAACCTTCCGCACTTCCCTGGGGTGTTTCCGGGGCAACGGAAGAGAAGAACTGCAGATTTGCAAGGTTGCGCAAACCTTCGCGAATTCTTGAGGCGCTGAAGACATCCCCAACCTCGAGGGGGATCTCCCGTTCGATCACGTAGTCCCGCGTCTTTTCGTTGCCGCGAATGACAATGTTCTCGATGTGAGCACGATTGCGCTCCACGATATCAATCTCGAAGGAGACGACGTTTTCTTCCTCGTCGCGAACCTGTTCCCGCGTGATTTGGTTAAAGATATAGCCGTTTTCATAGTATCGATCGGCGATACGCTGGTAGTCCTGATCGAAGCGGTTTAGATCGAGCACCTCTCCCTCTTCGAGACGGACCAGATCCAAGAGTTCCTCATCGCTGAAGATCGTATTCCCCGAGAGCTCAACGCCCCCAAAAGTGTAGCGCTCCCCCTCCTCGATGAAGAAGGTAAGGGTCATAAACGTCTGGTCGTCATCCTCGTCTTCGCGGAGCGACTGCTCCACTTCAACTACTTCGGCGTCG
>CAZNRF010000287.1:0-4760 GCA_964575075.1 uncultured Spirochaeta sp.
GGGGCGCGTCAGAGCCGTCGCTCGGCTCTTCCCGTTGTTCTACGGTCGGCGTTGTCCGGCTCTCGATCCCACCAAGGATGGGAGAGGGACTTGGATAGTATGACGCAATGGAATCGGGGGAGAGGCCGGCCCGCGCTAAGGACGATTCCGGAACATCCCGGGCGAAGGAACCCGCCATAGCGGCCTGGCTCCATTCCTGAGCGACCTCGTCTCCTGCGGATTGCGCCGCCTCGTAGAGCAATAAGAGGGCCTCCGGCTCAACCGTGGCAGTCAGATTGGGAGGATCTTGCACATCCGGAGGATCTTGGTCCTCTCCGTCTGCAGGATATCCAACGAGGGAGGCCGCGTGAGAAAACGCCTGCTCGATCCGATCCTGCATGAGATATACCCGAACCCGCAGTATTGCGGCGCGCCGTTGGAGTTGACGTGTCGGGGCTTGGTGAATTGCCTGAGTCAACAGGAGCTCCGCCTCAGACAGATCCCCCTCCTCGATCGCAAGCGCGGACCGGCGGAGTGAGGCATCCCACAGCGTTGGATTTGCATCGACCGCCCGGGCGTACGACACTCGGGCCGCATTGTACTGATGAGCGAGCTCCTGAATAATTCCCGCGTGTAACAGTATCTGTCCGCGATCAGAGCGGTCCATAACACCCGGCAGATAGTCATCGAGCAGGGCCTGAACCGCATCCACCGTTGGAGCATACTCGATCGCGGTTTCCAACATCGTTCCGTATTGGGGGCTGTCGGGATTGCTATCAAGCCACGCCACCGCATCGTCGTAGGTATCAACCGTCTGCGCCGAAACCGGTGTCCCCAACACTACAAGATATGCCACCATCAGAAACGCGGTACAGAATACTGGTACAATAGGTCGCTGTGGGGCGCCGGATCTACTCACACTCTGTACCCTACTGGTCGCCGATCTCGGACGGAGCGGTGCGGTCGGTGCGTCTGGCGGCTTTCCGCGCCTTCTTTTCCTGTTTGGCGGCACGCTTTGCTTCCTTCTCTTCGCGCCGCGAGAGGGTACGCTCCGATCGGGCTTTCGTCTTCCGGGAGGACGTGCGAATTGCCGCGGGAAGCGCGATTGCTACGCCAAAGAAGAACGCGACGAAAAGACTCATAAAGACCGGAACATCCGAAAACGAAACAAATCCGAATGATATATCCGTTGTGTTGCCGAGATTGAGACCGACGAACGCCAGGACCAATCCGAGAAGTACCAAATAGAAGACCAGTTTCCACGGCATCATGTGCTCCTTGTGTGTAATGTACCACGAACGGGGATCAATGGCGAAAACTCCGCTGACCGGTGAAGATCATCGTCGCATGGTACTCGTTTACAGCGTCGATCACGTCCCGGTCTCGAAGTGCTCCTCCCGGCTGGACTACCGCGCTCACTCCCTCCTGCAGGCCCACTTCCACGCCATCGCGAAATGGAAAGAACGCGTCGGAGATCATCGTCGATCCGCGGAGACCACCGTTTATTCCACGCGCCTCCTCGAGATAAAACTCGCGTTCCTTGGTATCGGCGATCTCTTCAATACCGACACCGGTCGCCGAAAACGCCAAACGGTCTGCCGTTTTCCAGTACGCCTTGTCCCGGGCGATTCGAGCCACGCCGACCCTATCTTGCTCACCGGTACCGATCGCCACGGTGCATCGGTCTTTCACGTATATGACGGAATTACTGGTGACGCCGCTCTCGACGAACCAGCCGAAACGCATATCCGCAGCCTCTGCGGCGGTGGGAGCGCGCTCAACCGTGTAGGTTGTACCCTCGTGCTTCGTAGAAGCCGGCGCGAGAGTATCAAAGGTGAGATCAACGGGCTGGAACGACCATTGCGCTACCAGACCCCCATCTATAAGGCTCTTGAAATCGACGAACCGAGTGGCGCGATACGCCTGAAGATCGTCCATGGCACCGATCTTCAATACCCGGAGGTTTTTGCGTCGGGCAAAAACGGCGAGGGCTTCCGCTGAGTACTCCGGCGCCACCAACACTTCGGCGTAATAGGCGGTTATCAGTTCCGCCAGTTCCCGGCTCACCTCGCCGTTCACGGCGATCGTTCCTCCGAAGGCCGCAATTCGGTCCGCCATGAGCGCGCGGGTGTACGCATCCGACAGATCTTTTCCTACCGCTACACCGCTGGGATTGTTGTGCTTGACAATCACTACCGCGGGGTCTTCGGTAAAATATCGAAGAATGCCGAGAGCCGCATCCACATCGGTAATATTGATCTTGCTTGGGTGCTTTCCGCTCTGCAGTAACTCCGCGTGAGTAGCCAGTCCTCGTCCAGGCGCGATCTGGTGAACGTCGCCCAGGATCAAGTTGCCGTTCTCCAAGCGGTACAGCGAGGCCGGCTGGTCCGGATTTTCGCCGTATCGGAGTCCCGATTCGGTCCCGTCGATCGACCACCGGACTTTTCGATAGCGCAGTATCTGCTTGTCCGGGCCGGAACCAAAGGCTATCTCCATTTCCTCAGGAAAATCTTCGCCCAAAATGGTGCGGTACATGGAACGACTCATGTTGATGCCTCCTCGGAGTCCTCATAGATCGAAGTGAGATCTGTGCTCCGGACATGGCTTCCCAGGGCACCGGCGATTGCGGCTTCGTAGTGTGCGGTATATCGGAACGCGATCGCCGCCTGATCAGCCCGCCACTGCAGGCGCGTTTCGCCGCCGGTAGCACGAAGCTCATCAATGAGGCTGTCATAATCCTCCGGGCGACACACCGCCGCGACGCGAAGAAAATTTTTGGCCGACGCCCGCAGCATCGTTGGGCCCCCGATATCGATATGGGTACGAAGATCTTCCAGGGTCGCGTCGGCGGACGCAGCAGTCGCCTCAAAGGGATAGAAGTTGCAAATAGTCAGGTCAAAGGGAACCGATTCGGTCCGCTTTAGATCACGCTGATGTTCGGGATTGAACTGCTCGCTAAGTAATCCCAGATAGATTCTATAGTCCAGGGTCTTGACGAGTCCTCCCTGCATCTCCGGTTGGCCGGTATACGCGCTGATCTGCAGGAGTTGATCCTGGGTTCCGATCTTCTCAGCTACAGCGCGGATGGCGGTATAGGTGCCGCCGGTGGAATATATTTCGAGATCGGGCACGAGGTGCCAGAGCGAACGAACGACGACGTCAAGACGGTCCTTATCAGCGACACTGATGAGCGCCCGCCGAATCGGCACCCGAAACTGGGTTTGCTGCACGCGATTCAGATCCATCACTTATCCTCGGCGCTGCTCGGCCGCGGTGACCGTGTTGTAGAGAAGCATCGTTCGCGTCATCGGACCGACCCCTCCCGGAACTGGAGTGATTGCCGCACTCTTCGGAGCGACGGCGTCAAAATCTACATCACCGACGAGGCGGTATCCCCGCTCCCGGCTGGAATCTTCGATTCGGTTCACACCGACATCGATCACGACAACTCCGTCCTGGACCATGTCGGCCGTAACGAAGCCCGGAGAACCGATGGCGGCAATCAGGATGTCCGCACGGCGCGTGATGTCGCCGATGTTTGGGGTGCGGGAATGGCATACGGTGACGGTGGCATTTCCGCCGCGCTGCTTGAGGGTGAGGAGATTGGCCACCGGTTTGCCTACGATGTTGCTTCTGCCGAGGACCACCACGTGTTTGCCGGCGGGATCATTCCCGCTCCGCAAGAGCATCTGAATGATACCGTGAGGAGTACAGGGGATAAGTGTCGGTAATCCGGTCAGAAGCCGGCCAAGTGAGAGGGGATGGAAACCATCTACATCCTTTGCGGGATCGATCGTTTGCAGGACAAGGTCGCTGTTAATGTGCGGGGGTAACGGGAGTTGCACGAGAATACCATCCACCGCAGGATCCTTGTTCAGTGACACGACCAGGTCCAAAAGCTCCGTTTCGCTGACGGTGTCGGGAAGCCGGTGATCAAAACTCGTGATTCCCACCTTTTCACAGTCTCGTTCTTTTGCGGTGACGTACGATACGCTGGCGGGATTCTCGCCTACCAGAACCACCGCCAGCCCCGGTGGCGTGCCGCCCTCGCGGAGGGTAGCGATACGGCCGGCCAGTTCACTCTGGATTTCAGCTGCGATCTGTTTGCCGTCGATACGTGTGTATGCCATGATTCCTGGAATTGTAACGTGAACTCCGGCGTGTTGTCAGTGCCTATGGTGCGTGATAGTATTCCGCCTGCAAGGAGAGCTCTTCATTGGCAGATATGATCCCAAAAACCACCACATTTCGAGTTGTGTGTATCGCCCTGTGCGTACTTGGCGCCGTCGCGCCGGTCTTTTCCCAGGAGGGAGAGACCGCCCCTGAGGAACCGGCGCAGGGGGAAGAAGACTTCGTTCCCACCTATGGCCTGGGAGATCAGCTGCTTTCGCTGAATCTGGGTATGCTGTTTCCCCTCTTCTATACCGGCGGTCCTGATGGTATGGAAGATGCAAATCTCACGATAGGTGGAACGGGTCACCTCATGTGGAGTTCGTTTCTGAGTAACGATTTCGCGGTAGGCGGTGAGTTCGGTGGCATGTTTGCGTTTACGCCAAACCGGAACACCCTGTTCATGATCCCTTTGGCGGCGCGGGCCAGCTACTTTCTGCGGGCGTATCCGTTTGAGTTTCCGCTGACACTTGCCGCGGGCATCAACTTCAGCCGATTTCGTGATAACTTCAAGGTCGACCCGATCGTCATTCCCGGTGCCGGGTTTTACTGGAATTACAATGCTGAGTGGGCCTTTGGCCTGGACCTGCGATACTGGTGGGTTCCCCAAG
>CAZNRF010000288.1:0-4748 GCA_964575075.1 uncultured Spirochaeta sp.
CCACTGCTCGGGAGAGTGTCCCCGGGGCGCCGCGCAACGATCCACGCTATTCAGACGAAAGGCTCCCGGCGCGACGCATGGCAAGTGTTCGCCAACATAGGAGCCGCCACGCTCGCGGCGATCGCGATAGCCGCCGGGTATGGGCCGGTTGCGGTCCACGCATATTCGGCAGCCATGGCGGCGGCCACCGCCGACACCTGGTCGAGCGAGATCGGCGTTCTCAGCCGCACCGCTCCGGTTTCCATTCGCACGCTCAAGCCGGTCGTACCGGGCATCTCGGGAGCGATTTCACGGCTCGGGGTCGCCGCCGGTGGCGCCGGAGCCCTGCATCAGCCGTGAGGTGATGCCATAGGTTTCAACCTGCTTGTTGTAGGTCTGGCCGAACTCATCGTCGCCGATTTTGCCGCAGACCACCGCCGGTATGCCCAGCCCGGCCAACGCGATAAGCGTGTTTGGTGCAGCACCGCCGGGGCGGAGGGTCGGGGCTGTGCCGGCAAAATGATCGAGTATCTCCTGCTGCCGCTCCTCGGTAACGAGGTGCATAATGCCTTTGTCTAAGCCAAGAGTTGCGAGGTCCTCATCCTGAGCCGGAAACACCACATCGATGAGAGGATTGCCAATACCAAAGACCGCCGGACGTGCGCCGTTTGAACCTGTGCTCATAGACTTCGTAGTGTACGCCGCAAACGCGGGATTCGTCCACGCACAAAAAAACCGGTCGGCACGGTCCGGGTGTTCCGGGGTGCCAACCGGTTTGGTTGGTTCGATGAAAGTGGCCGCCTCGGCCGCTCAGGTGTGGCCACCCCTGGGGGAGCCACCGGTGCCCGGCTCGCGCTCCGTGGTTGGGAGCTGCCGGCTCAGCGGGTGCCGGGTCGGCTGTCGAGTTTAGCGGTCGGCGGGCTGCTCGTCGTCGTCGGATCCTTCGTCGGAATCCTCGTCGTCTTCGTCAGTCTCGTCGTCCGGTATAAATCGGGCGTCCTGGGGACCGCCCGGATTGAGATACTCCATGTAGGAAGTATCTTCCTCGCCGCCTTCGGTTCCCCCTTCAGCGGCGCGCTCGGCGCGCTCTTTGCGCTTTCGTTCTTTCTTTTTCTTCTTATCGAGCTCGCGACGACGCTTGTCGCCGCTATAGCGGTTACGCGCCAACGCTTAGTACGCTCCGTAGCCGCCGTGACCACCGTCACGACCGCCACCGTAGCCGCCGCTTCCGCGGCCGCCACCACCACCTCCGCCGCGACGATTGTCACCGCGAGGTTGCGCTTCATTGACGCGCAACGGCCGCCCATCGAGGTCTGCGCCGTTCATGCTTTCAATTGCTGATTCCGCTGCCGAGTCGTCTTCCATCTCCACAAAGCCGAATCCTCGACTGCGACCGGTGTCGCGGTCCATGACGATGCGTGCATCGGTGACCGTACCGTACTCCGAGAATGCGGCGCGAAGGCCTTCTTCATCCGTCCGAAAATTGAGATTGCCCACATAGAGGGTCTTAGCCATTGATCCTTCCTCCTTGGATCGCCGGGGAAGACAGCGGTTGGTTGGTCCGGAACATACGCACGACGGAACAGCGTCGGAGGCACGCCGGGGTAGCTATCAACCCCAAAGAGTCTTTTTATCGGTCCGTCGTGTATCGTCGGACCGTCATGTAGTATGACCCAAACACGCGGTACGCGCAAGTAGGAGTTTTTGGTTGAAAAATGCGTGCAGCCGCACGATTATGGAGGGGTGGTGGAATCAACAGATCGAAGACGAGCAGAGCGGGTCAACATTTCGCAGATCGTGCTGCTGGGTTTGTTCCGGGAAGAGTGGATCCACGCGAAGACGGTAGACCTGAGTCGAACCGGGTTTCGTTTCCGCGCGGAGGAACAGATCGATCCGGGCAGTGAACTGTACGTTCAGTTGGATGTAGACGGCGAGCAGGTGATGGCGTGGGCGGCGGTGGTCCATACGCGGGATATTGAATCCGGCGGGGTGGAGGCGGGCTGCCACTTTACGCGGTTCCAGGGCAAATCCCGGGCACAACTGGAAGAGTACTTAAACGGATTGGAGACGTAGCCATGGCACTGCATCAGCTGTTTGACTCATGGATAAATGGAGAGGCGGGTTCAATTGCGGACGGCGCAGCGCCGGCCGACACGGATACCTCTTCGTCGGTAATCACCTGCACCGGGCCGGTGGACTTTTTCATCGATCCCAAGGATCGCCGCACGGTGGCGAATGCGCCGGTCTGGTATCGGGAAGAGGCTGGGGATTTCTCGCCCGCCGTGACGGTTCAGCCGCGGTTTGTCTCGACCTTTGATGCCGGGGCGCTGTTGGCGATGGTAGACGATACCCACTGGGTCAAGCTCGCCTTCGAGTTTACCGATTTGGGCTTTCCGGCGGTGGTGAGCGTGGTGACCCAGGAGTTTTCCGACGACGCGAACGGCCAGAAGATTAACGCCGAAACGGTGCGCCTGCGCATGTCCCGGCGGGGCAATCTGTGGGCGCTGCACTGGGCGGATGTCGGCACCTTCGCGCAAGCGCCGTGGCGAATGTTGCGCTATTTCCGCCTGGGAGAACCGGGCGATCCGGTGAAGGTGGGGCTCCTGACGCAAAGCCCCACCGGCACGGGGACCTCCGTGGAGTTTACCGATATCGCCCGCGGTGATCCGCCGGCGGATATGCGTATCGGGCAGTAGCCGCCGACCGGTTGGGGTGCCGGGCTGAGCGGAACCGGCCGGTCGGTACATAGTTATTCCGGGGGTTGCAACTCGCCGATCTCCCCCCAGCGGCGTTCACTTTGATTCCAGCGCCAGAGAGAGGGTGGTACGTCGCCCGCCAGGGTGATCGCCAGGATGGTACCTGAGGATCCGTCGCGCAGGTAGAGAAACGCTTCGTCCCGGTCATATTCCTCGAGGCGGGGCGGCAGCCCGGCATCCTCGGTAAACCACAGCGCGCCGCCGTCGTTCCAGATGATTCCGGACCCGATCCGGTAGCGCGTGCCCGTTTGCAGGGTGGTAACGTTGGCAACCTCGCTGGGCGAGTCCTCGTCTCCGGCGGTGTCCCCCGCGGTGTCACTTCCCAGCACTAACTCGCGGCGGACCTGCGTCATCGTGCGTACCAGGGAGTCCGCGGTCACGGCGCCGGTGGCTCGGCCGAGCTCCTGCCCTTGCGGGTCAAGAAAGAGCATGGTAGGAAGGCGCGCAATATCCCACCGTTGCCAGGCAGAGTCGGTATCCCGAATACGCAGGGCGATCCACTCCTCCTGGAGGCGCGCGCGCAGCTCCGGGCTGGTGAGGCTGTTCTCTTCCATCCAGGTACACGGATCACACCAGGCGCCACCGGTTACCAGCAGGAGTATCGGTTTTCCGGTGGACTCCGCTTGGCTCAGTGCGTCCTCCACGGAGTTCTCCCATTGGGCTGTGGCCGCAGGGGAGACGACCAGCAGCAGGGCCCACGCCATTACGGCCGTTGCGAGAACCGAGCGGGGCCTGGCAAAATGTGGTTGTGTTCGCATTGGTTACCTTCCTCTGGAACGCCTTTTTTACTGCCGCGTCTATTCTACATCAGGGCGCGGGTGAGGAGATAGCGGTCCACCACGGCGAGGCGGGTGTTGCGCAGGTTGCGGGAGAGTACCGGGCCGACCGCGCAGGCAACCAGGTAAGAATAGCCCACCCCCGTAATTGATCCGAGCATGACGGTGATGAGTGCGCCCACGAGGGCAACGGCAAACACCAACACCACCAGGGTGAGGGCGCCGCGGTAGTCGGAGATGTAGAGAAGCGTCACCACCGATGAGTACATGAGAAAGTACAGTTGCGAGGCCACGGTGACACGCACAAAGATCGCGGGGTTCTGCGGCGCCACATCGGGAGCGAGCAGCCACGCCACAACCACGATCAAGAGCGCGAGTCCCGCCTGGGTGGTGAAGAGCCGGTTGAGCCGGTGATACAGGTCCTGTTTGGCGGTTTCCACCTCGTGGTACGTCTCGCCCCGGACCGCCCGCAGGATGGTGCGTACCCCACGGTAGGTGGTGGTCTCCACCCGCACCACAAAGAACACCATCGCCGGAACGAGAAACAGCTGGGAGACAAACACCAGCACGTCATAGGTTGGCAACAGGCTGAGGGAGGTTCCCCCCACGGGGCGGCCGTAGGCGATCCAGAAGATCAGCTTGTCCGCCCACGGAATCAGCGGGAGAAACGTGCCGGTGCGCCCGTTCCGCCGGGGGGTTGGCCGGGGAAGGGTCACCACCGGGTCTTGTTCGCGGGCGAGCGCCCGCAGGGATGCCCGTTGCTGCTCGCCTGCCGCAGCTGCCGGGCCCGCCTGACTCCTGGCGGCGCCGGCCTGGCTGCCGGCCTGCCCCGCCTCCCCCGCCTCCCCTGCCTCCGGGCGGGAGGGCCGGAGTGCGCGGGCCTTGCGACGCAGGGAATCCCGGGCAGTGAGCGTCCGGGCCACCGTGAGTGACAGCACGACCGTGACCACCACGGTACCCGCGGCAAACGCCGTGAGACTGAGGGCCGCCACCGCCAGAGAACTTGCTGCGCGCGGGAGGAAGACCGCGATACCACCGACCGTGACCACGCCTCCACTGACGTAGGCGCCCACAACCGCGCGAAAGCGCGCGAGCAGCGCTACCACGAGCATTGCCACCCAGCGCACCGAGACGGCGCTCGCCACGGCGATGGTGCCCGCCGCGACGGTGGCCGCCCGTGCTCCCGCCCGCGACATCCCCACTCCCCGCGCCGCCGCCCTGCCCCCGCCCCCCCTCC
>CAZNRF010000289.1:0-4661 GCA_964575075.1 uncultured Spirochaeta sp.
CGGTTCATCCTCGCCCGGGATGCCCAGAATGTTCGGAAAGAAGTAACCGCCACTTGCTACCACCACGTTGCGGGCTTCCACCATGCGCGGAGGTCCGTCCGGGCCGATCAGATCAAAGAGATACCCTCCCAGCGTGGTATCGGTGGCTACCGGTACCGTATCCGTCTCAACGCCGAGTCCGGCGGCGGTGACGCTTTCCTCGAGGTAGGAGATATACTCTTCCCGCGTCGGAGATGAATCCGGGTTGGGACCGAAGGAAAAGCCTGGAAGCGCAAGACTTTCTCGAGTGGAAAACAATCGCACACCCGAGGGAAATCGCCGAATCGTCTGCGCGAGCCGCCCCTCATCCACATGCATTACGGTCAGCCCAGCCTCGTGAAAATGTAGTGCCGCAGCGATGCCGGCCGGCCCCGCACCGGCCAGCAAGACATCGATCGATTGGCGTTCTCGGTGGCTCATGGCTTCAGAGTTTCGTTATACGCTAACTGGAGGTCAAGTTCGTTCCCGAAAAACGAAGATTGCCGGGAAAGGGTTCTACGGTCTGAGACAGGCCTTCGCTTGTCGCCACGTTCATTCGAGGGCTATGTTCGTAAGATGAGGCGTCAGACCATTGGATTGGGGGGTATCGGACTGAGTTTGGTGACCATGCTGTTCTCCTCGTGCGTCACGTCCGCAAACACGACTGCAGAACTGACCAGGCACGAACCGTTTCCCGATGCGACCATTATGTTCCTTGGTCGCGATGGAGATTACCGTCTTGCCGACGATCCGTTCGCTTCTGAGGGGAACATACCGCCGCGGGTCTATCCCCTGTTACCAGATATGATCGGCGACCGCCCGGTTCTCTCCGCATCGACGGCACAATGGAGTCCTGACGGCCGACACGTGGCGGTTGCAGCCCAGCTTGCTCCTGGTAGTGGGGCGGAAGACTCGTCGTCTCAGGTCGTTGTAGTCGTTGCTCCTGACACCGGCGAATTCAACGTGGTGTGGGAGGAATCGGGGGTGGTGCCGTTTGTTCTGGGGTGGTCACCCGATGGAAGTCGCTTGGCACTGCTCGCGACGCAGTCGCAACCGGAGCTGGTTCTCGAGGTACTCGTGTTTGGCGAAGCACCGCAGGCCTTTGCCTCCGCTGCCTCCCGAGTGGATCTTGTGAAATCCGCGCCGGTGTACTTTGACTGGGCTGCGGACAGTAGGACCCTTGTCGCCGCGAACAGGGGGACGGTAACGGCCTACGATACGAATACCGGAGAGGCATCGCCGCTTGTCGTCGGCAACGGGGACTTTCGTGCGCCGGACGCCGGTGTTATAGGCGATGGCGTCCTGGCAATCGAGCGACGAGGGTCGGAACAGACGATAGTGGAGCTCGATTCGGCAGGCAGGCGGTTGCCTCACATTGCTGCACCGGCGGGAGGCGCGTTCGCCTGGAACCCTGGGGGACGGTATTTTGCAGCCCTACGGTTTGGCGGACTTGGACTGGTGGGAGGGATGTCAGTCGTGGATACCGGCGATGTGGTGCGGCAGATATCATGGTCGTCAGTGAATCAGGAGACTGAGCCGCTCACCAACGCTCTGGCGTACTCGATGGAATGGGCTCCTGACGGCACAGGGTTGCTGATTCTTTCACCGGACATCCAGGCGGAGCGCAGGTACGCGGCGCGTTGGCTTTGGGCGACATCAGACGGTTCCGGTGGATGGGTGACTCGAGAGCTTCTCCGATTCCAGCCGGAACCGGCGTACCTGGCGACGCGATTGCCCTTTTTCGATCAGTACACGCGCGTTGAGTCTATGATCGCACCGGACGCGCAGGCGTTCACCTTTGCTCGGGAAATCGAGGGAACTGGCGGTCGCTCGGAGATCGTGGCGTACCGTTTCTCCGACGACACCCTGGTCGTGGTCGGCCCCGGCAGCTTTCCCACATGGCGACCGTCCCGGTAGGGGTGCTGGTGAGAAGCTCCCGGTTAAGATCTGCACCCGCCGATACGCGTGTAGGTATGTCGTGAGTATTCCAGTCCCGGATCGATTTTGACAGCGGTTATGACACGCGCCCGCGAATCGTGGTCCGCCCCATACCCCGCGGCAACGCGCGCAGAAGCACATCCCGGTTCCCATACCTGACATCCGGCGGATACCAGAAATAGCCCGGTTGCGGCTCAGCTCCGGCGCCGATCATCACTATCAGTAACTCCGGATACACGATCATCTTGGAGAAGCGCTGCGTCTCACCCTGAGCCAGCAGCTCGATCGCCTCCGTTTCCGGGGTGTCTTCTGGAAAGGTAACCTTCCCGTAAAACCCAGCAACGTACCGTACCGCGGCGTATTGGGGATATCGCGGTTTCGCCGCTTCCCGTTCGTAGAGCTCGTGGTCTATCTCCAGACACGTCTCAAACTCGTCCCACTTCACGCCGATTGCCTCCAGGTAGGCCCGGGGTATGCGCTTATCCATCGCATCATACCGCCGTCGCTGGTGGTCCAGACGTTGGGGAAAATTCGGCTTTTCCACGCTATACCCCAGGGCGCGGCCGATCGTCAGCCGCGCCTCCTTTCCGGTAAACGCCGCACTTTTTGACGCGACATACCGTTTGGTGTAGTAGAACCGCTCGTAACCCGGGGTACCGTTGTCTTTGGTTAAAAAGGTCTCCAGAAATTCTCTCGACACACGTATCTCCTTGTGGTGGCGATACCGAGTACACATCGGGAGATTCCAGCAGGTAATACATACCGTCTCACATCGTTCCGGGACGCGCTGTAATGCTCGTCTCCAGTCGGCTGTGGCACCTTACCTTCAGGAGGCAGGTTGCCGGGCGATCTCAGGGCCTTGTCCCTCACGCCACTCGTGATGTTGGATGTACACTATCAAAAATGGAGATATCGTGTCAAGATCGAACTCCTCCTGGATGCCGAGCCAAAAAATCGGCGGAATCGCCACGGTTGCATTCGTAACGTGGTTTGCCTATCTTCTGGCGCTGGAGGCACAATGTCAGATCACACCTACGCAATTTCGAAGATTACTGGTTCCTCAACGTCGTCGATTGAAGACGCAATCGAGAACGCCCTCACCACGGCTCGCAAAACGCTGCGGAAGCTTGACTGGTTTGAGGTTACCTCTACCCGCGGTCATATCGTAGATGGGAAGGTTGGACACTACCAGGTAACGATTGAGTTGGGGTTCCGGTACGACGATTGACCGTCGTTGCGGCCGAGCAGCCGGAAGGCGGCTGCTCGGGACCGCAATACAACAATTGTCAGCTGTTACTTGATGCGTTTCAGGACCGTCACGGCGTTCGTAGCGGCAGAACCGCCCACGTTGAGAGTGGCGGCTATTTCTGGTGCGCGTGGTGAACGAACACCGATTGGATCACCGATGAGTTGTTTGTGTAACAGCACATGCATTGAGACCCCAGTTGCGCCGACTGGATGCCCTTTTGCCTTGAGACCACCGGAGAGGTTTACCGAAACACGGTCGTCATCCGCGCCGAAACGGCCTTCCAGATAGTCGAACCCTGCCCGGCCGTCCTCCGAGAACCCGAGAGCTTCCGTACACAACAGCTGGTTAATGGTGAAACAGTCGTGAACCTCGGCGATCTGAATGTCCTCGGTTGAAACTCCTGCCTCTTCAAACGCCTGCTCTTTGGCTTTCTTGGCGGCGATGAGTTCATGCATATTCTCTCGGTTGGCGATCGGAAGTCGCTCACTGGTGTGACCGATACCGCTCAGTTCTACCGCGTGCGGGTAGTTGGCCTTGGCGTTGTCACTGGAGGTCAGTACCACGGCCGCCGCGCCGTCGGTTATGAGAGAACAATCGTGAAGACGAAGTGGTTCCGCGATCATGGGGTTCTTCTCATCCGGTAGATTAAGCACCGCTTCCTTTGTGATGAGCTGAAGTTTGTCGGCGGGACTCCCTTTACTAAAATGAGCCAAGGGGTTCTCCAGGCCGTTTTTGTACATAAGAGCCGAGACTGAGGCGAGCATCTCTCGAAGCTGCTGATCCGAGAGATGATAGTGGTCTTTGTACCCCTTTGCGTACTCCGCAAACAGTCCCGGGAACGTCATCCCTTCGGCGCCTTCATCGGGCCAGTGTGATGCGGTGGCCAACGCATGCGTCACCGCCTTCGTGTTTCTTGTGTTCATCTTTTCGACGCCCACCACCAGCACGTTTTTGTAGCGCCCACTTTCAATACCGTAGACGGCGTTGTACAGCGCCATGGAAGAACTCGCACAAGCTCCTTCCACCCGTTGAGTCGGCTTGAAACGAAACGCTTCCGGAAACGCTTCCAGAGCAATCGGACCCAAATGATCCTGGTCGGCCAGCAAACCCGGGGTGAACGAGCCGATCCAGATGGCGTCGATGTCCGCGGGATCAATTTTTGCGTCTTCCACGGCCCCACGGGCAGCTTCAATCAGTAGATCGTGCAACGGCTTGAGATCGGTGATCTCTTTGGTCTCTTTGTTCTTCTTAACGAATGCGCCGAAAGGACTATTATATGCTCCGACGATACTTACTTTTGCCATAGTGAGGCCTCCGTATATCCAGTCACAGGTATTTGACTTAGTCGGTATTCAGTGACCGAGTCATGTGAAGACGATAAGGCCGGATTTGCAAACTGTCAACGAAAGATTCTGTCTTGGTGGAGATCTTCAACCCACAGATTCAGCTGTGGGTG
>CAZNRF010000290.1:0-2628 GCA_964575075.1 uncultured Spirochaeta sp.
CGCTGAAGACGAACGAAATCACCCGCAAGCGCTCTGACTTTTTGGAGGGAACCTACGCGGTTCACGGCGTTGAAGAGGTAATGCGATCTGAGGAGCTGGTGGTGCTGGTTGATCCGTTCCCCGAACAAGAAGAGAAGTTTCGCACCGTCCTGGAGCAGGGAGTTGGCATGAAGGTGGTGGCGATCGCCGATCGGGAGACCGCCTTTCCTACTATTCGAGTTCCCCAGGAACAGCACGGTCTACGTCCCTACCTTCATCTGGCAGCAGGGTGGAGTCTGCTGGTGGAGATCGGAATAGCCGCGGGAATCAACCTGGATAAGCCGGATCGGGCCCGGAAAGTAGGGAATGAGTTTGTCGGATAAGGGGAATCTCCCGCGCCCGGGGCGCGCAACACTCCGGCGGCGCATGCCGGATGGCACGATCCGAGAGGGCGGTGTGGTATCGGCCCTGCCTGAGGCGAAAGCGGGGGAGCGGTGGCTGTTCATCTCGCCCCATGATGACGATCCTGCAATTTCTGCGGGCATGTTCATCGCCGCTGCCGCCGCCGAAGGCGTCCGAATTCGCCTGCGGATCGCTACCGATGGCAGCATGGGCTACACCCCGGCGGTACGCGCCGAAGATGTCGTGGCTGAGCGACGGCGAGAGACGCTGGCATCGTGCCGTCTTTTGGGAATCGAGGATGTCGGGTGGTACAACTATCCGGATGCGCGGCTTCACCTCTGGCAGGGACGCGCTCCCGTTTCACCGGAGCGGGACGGGGTGGGGCATCCGGTAGCGAGCCACTCCGTAGCGAGCCACACCGTAGCGGGTCACACGGGGTTACAGAACAGTATCACCGCGGAGATTCGTTCATACCAGCCGAACCGGATTCTCGTGATGTCCGGGCAGGATTTTCATCCCGATCACAAGATCGTGTACCAGGAGGTTATGATTTCGGTGTTTCACGCTCAGGGTGATGTCTGGCCCGAGTTGGGTCCCCCTCTGGATCAGCTCCCGTGGGTGTATGAATTTGCTGCGTACGCGCCCTTCGCCGCTGATCCGGACGTGGAGCTGACCGGCGATGATGAGTTGTTCCAACGGAAACTGGAGGCGATTGCAACCTTTGCCTCACAGACGCAGATCGCACATCTCGTGAACGATCTGAAGGAATCGGGACCGTACGAGTATATTCGAAGTTTTCCCTTCGAGACGTACTCACCCAAGCGGTATGCGCACCTGTTTCGACCGGAGCCGCAGACGGAGACGCATACGGAGCCCGAGACCGAATGATCCGGATTCGCGAACCCTCCGGCTGCACCGCACAGATCGACCCCGCCTGCGGAGGGACCGTGGGGCAGATCAGTTTGCCCGAGGATCTGCTGTACACGCCTGAGTCTGCCTCCGGGTGCGAGACGGAGTGGTTTGCCGGCCGGGTACTGCTTCCGTTTGCGGACCGGATCGCCGGTGGCCGCTACCGGTGGGGTGAAACCGAATATGCCCTGCCCTTGAATGACCCGGAACACGGTGATGCGATTCATGGCTTTCTCTATCGACGGCGGATGCAGGTTGGAGAACACACGGCCAATCGGCTTGTTCTCCACAATGAGCTCGAAGGCGAGGAGGGATATCCCTGGCCCCTCGCCGTAACGGTGTCGTACCGGATAGACCCCGGCGTCTTCTGGATGAGCGTAGAAACGCGGAACCGCGGCGTGTCCTCAGCGCCCCTCACCGTAGGGTGGCACCCCTACTTTGACGTTGACCACCAGGCAACACTGCAGGTTCGGGCATCCCGATACATTGAGGCGGACGAGAGCCTTCGTCTCACCGGGCGACGGCCATCGGTGAGCGGCACGGTTTTCGATTTTCGGGAGCCCCGTGTGATCGGTGGGGAACCGCTGGATGTGGCGGTGGAGCTGGATGACACCGATGACGATCCCGTCGTAATCGCTGATTCGAGACGCGTGGTGTCGATCACCCCGGCGGGGGTGTTTCGCCGGATTCAGCTCTTTACCCCGCCGGGATCGCGGGGAATCGCTGTGGAACCGGTGAGTGCGCCGGGAGAGGCGTTTAATGATCCGCAGTTGGGTGTGATCGAGCTGAAACCGGGGGCTTCCGCGGTCGGTTCGGTTATGATTCGGCTCGACTCGCGGAGAGGCCCGGCGCCGTGAGGCCCGGCGCGGTGCCGACGCCGGGAGCGCCGTTGGCGGCGTGCTCCGCCAGCACTGCAGCACCTACCACATTGGCGTTGAGCCCCCGCTCATCCACCGCGCTGGGGCGGAGGTAGTTGAACAGCCCAAACTTCCCGAGAAATCGCTGGGTACTGGGTCCAAAATAGGGAAGGGCGTAGCTCGGTTTGCCCCCCAAGCAGATCGGGACACTCTCGGCGACGATCGAAGAGATTGCCTCGACCAGCGAGGAGGTCGCGTCGACGGCCACCGACGCCGAAGAGATCACGACCGAAATCCAGCAGACCGCCGAACGGACGGAATCGGTGATGACCGACGTCTCGGAATCGGCGGATTCGGTCGCCGAGGATGTCGAACGACTCCGGGACCGGACCGAACAGATCGACGATATCGTCGAGGTCATCAACGACATCGCCGGGCAGACCAACATGCTCGCCCTGAACGCCTCAATCGAGGCCGCCCG
>CAZNRF010000290.1:2638-4630 GCA_964575075.1 uncultured Spirochaeta sp.
GGCCGGGGAGGCGATCGGTGTTAATTGCGGCTTCTACCCGCATACTCGAGAGCTTTGAAATGTACTTCGCGGCGCGGGTGGGATCGGCCATTGCGTTGAGCTCATCCATATCGAGGAACCGCTCGTAAAAGGGTTCGAATCCCACCACCGCGCGAAAGAGGCGGCGGCGGCCGGGGCCGCTGAGAATGACTTCCGCTCGAAGACTGTTTGGATCGCCACTGGGGCCGGTGAGAGCGGCGGGGTTCCCGTGGAACTCCTCCATGAGGTGAAACTCCAGCCGCTCGTAGTTCGCACCCACTTCAGTAAAAACCTCGCGGAGCATCATCTTGGAGAGGGGAATCGCGTAACCCGGCTCACTGGTGGGGTGCAGCGCCGCGTCGTCTCCGTTCCAGCCGAAGGCGGGATACATGACACGACCATCCCGAGAAATCCACGCACCGCCCCATCCTCCGCCAAAGACCCAGTACAAAAGCTCCACCTGTAAAACGCTCCATTCGGCCAATCCCCCGGCGTTCGCATCGTTGTCGATGCCAACCGGCACGCCGTAATGCGCCTCAAGCCGGGTCTTGATGTTGCGTCCCTGCAGCACGGGAACGTTTGCGATGAGCACGAACTGCCCCTGATCGCCGAGGATGCCCGCGGTAGCTATGCCGATTCCCCGCAGCCCGGCGGGGTGGGCTCCGGCGGCGGCGATGACCCGATCAATCGTAGCGGTCAAGGAGGTGGCATACGCCTCAAAAGTTTCGCCGTAGTCTGCCAGCAACAGATCATCTTCTGCCAGAACTTCCGAGGGGGAGGCACACACCGCAACCTTTGTGCTTTGCCCGGCGCCGATATCAATGGCGACGAGATAATCCATGGAACTCAGTGAAACCTCCCGGGATACACGGCGTATCCCCCGGCATGAAGACGCGTCCGGAGCGTTTCGAGAGACGCCGAAACGTGTGGTTTGTCGGCACCCGGTACGCCCGTCCACAGTCCCTGGGAAATTGCAGCCAGCCGCAGATAGGCCATATACTCTACCTCGCGATGGTACCGAATTCCCTCGGTCCACAGATTGGCTTGTCCGCCCAGTACGGTCCCGGAGACGGAAGAGCCGGTGCGATGAGCGGCAACGTACGGTTCCGGGGCGAAGGACAAACTGTCATCTACGGTGCACACTCCCAGCCGGCCCGGTTCTAAGGGCGTATCGAGGTGTTTGTGATCGAGGTAGGCCGCTCGGCCTTCAGGGGCAAGAATAAGGTCATACCCACCCTGAAGGGCGTTCATTGCGCCCTCCGGGCCCCGCCAGTTGATGATGATCGTCTCCGCGGGCAACTCCAGAGCGGATGCCTCATCCCACGCAATCGGGCGGCGGCCGGCGGCAACTACCGCATCCGCCATCGCTCGGACGATCGTCTGATACGGATCCTGCAGCGTGCTGCAACGCGGGCACTGAGCCCACGGTTCTGCCGGGACCTCGTCCCCGCCGATGTGTATGTAGTCGCCGGCGAAAACCTCCGTAAGAGCCTGGTATACCCCGGTGATAAACTCGCGCGCCTCAGAGGATTGGGCGCACACTACCGCCGGAAAGATACCCCAGCGAGTCTCCACGCTGTGTTGCGCTCCTGAGCACGATAGCCCGGGGTATGCGGCCAGGGCGGCGGAGGCGTGGCCGGGAAGGTCGACTTCCGGTACCACCACGATCCCCAAAGCCGCAGCATCGCTATCCAGCGCTCGCAGCTCCTCGGGTGTATAGGTACCGCCTTCCCATCGGTTATCACTGGTACCGGCCGGGCGGGTGCCGCCGATTTCAGTAAGGCGAGGATACCCGGGAACGGGAATGCGCCATCCTTGGTCATCGGTGAGGTGGAGGTGAAATCGGTTGAGCCGCAAAAGCCACAGGTAATCCAGAGTGCGGTGCAGTGACTCTACCGGAAAGAAATGGCGTGCCCCATCCAGCATAAAGCCACGCCATGATGATTCCGGCGCATCGGTGATGTGGACCGCCGG
>CAZNRF010000291.1:0-4612 GCA_964575075.1 uncultured Spirochaeta sp.
TGAGCTGTCTCCCGTGACGTGGGCAAGCCAACGAGTATGAACACTGAACCGCCCGCGGTTTCTTCCCGAACCGGAGGATCGCAAGCAGCATGTGATTTGTGTTGATTATGCATATGATTTACGGTATTTTTATGCATAGAGGTGACCATGCGAACAACCCTGGATATTCCCGAAGCGCTGATGGATGAGGCAATGAAACTGACCCATATCAGGACAAAGACGGAGGTGATTCGGGTTGCTCTGATCAATCTCATCCGGAGAGAGAAGATCCAGGGGCTCAAGGACTATTTCGGAAAGGTAGACCTTGCGATCGATCTGGACGCGTTGAGAGATCGATGAGTCTGGTTCTCCCGGACACCTCGATATGGATTGACTTTTTCCGGGGAAACAAGGTTGCCGCGCCGCTCAATCAGCTGATCGAAGCAGGACGAATCGTTACCAACGACCTGATTCTCGCGGAACTGATTCCGTCGATCGACCATAAGGGTGAACATCACCTGAAAGAACTGATGTACTCGATAGAACGGGTCGACGTGACGATCGAGTGGGGGCGGATTATCGAGATGCAGCGAGCGTGTCTGGCGAACGGCTACAACAACGTCGGAATCCCCGACCTGATCATCGTCCAGAACGCGATTGATCACCAACTGTCGGTATTTGAAAACGACAGGCACTTCCGCCCGATGCCCGCACTCTTCGGGCTTACCCTGTTTCGAGATTCCGGTACGTCGAATCCGTCCCCGGTATCGCGGTGATTCCGCGGCGTCGGTGGTGCGGTTCCCACGTACAGGGCTGGAACGACTGCCTCACCACTGTCGCGATGTGAGGGTCGCGATTCGCGAGAAATGGTTCAGATCAGCGGTCACAACCTCGGCGCCGTGACTGACCGCCACCGCCGCGATCGCGTCAATCCGTTTGAGCATCTCGTCAGGTACGTGCACCGTGGTTGATCCCATAAATAGAAAAAATTCAGACCAATAGAAGAACGCAAGAGTGATCCCCCCTTCGGCGGCACGGAGCGCAACCGCAAAACGGCCGCTTGGCGGCGAGATTTCGCGAAACACAGCCACGATCGTGTTTTGCCGGCTTGTCGCCTGCCGGTAGGCGGCCGGTGGAAGGCGCATACGCGTCCATAGGAGAAGAAAGACCGGGTTTGGGATGGTTTGCGCAGGCAAATGGACACACGACTCCCGAAGAGCCTGGCCGAGGAACTTTTCAGTGTCGGGAGCGTTCCTCACTTCGTTCCGGTACGCCCCTGGATTTGAATCGATCGGGATCGAATCCCGGTGGGGACCGCCCGATTTTGACGAGCCTGGTCGCAGCTTTCGGCTGCTGCTCGGCCCTGCGTCCTGGGTGTCGGAGGATACGCTTCATCTACGCGCCGCACTTGGGACATATCATCGGATCGACCTCATAGACCTTCGCCGGGAGCCGGGCCCGCCGGTCTTTTCCTGTCCATGACCCTGGTCCTGGTACTGCTTCTGGGTTTTGTTCTGGTTCGCATGACGCTGATTCCCGCCCGGCCGATCCGGGCCGGCAGATACCGTCTGTATCCCCGGACAACCGCATTCGCGTTTCAGATGCTCCGCAAGGTCCGTGGGGTTCGCACGCCGCGGGGGAAGGTAACTCATTCACGACCGGCGACGTCATCGACTACTCGCTCTCGGGAGGATTGAAGAGCAGGCGATATACGCGGTCCCGTGAGGACTCCCGAATACTTCCGTATTTCACATGCAGCACCGAACCGCTCCGCGAGGTCCGGACAACCGTCGCGATCAGATTGAGGGCCCGATCTCCATCGGGATGAAAGGTCAGCTCTACCGTATCACCGGCGGAAAAGCGTTTGCCCGGATTCTCCAGGCTTGCCCCACCACCACCGATGTCGATGAACTGTGACAGCGCCGCCTCTTCGTCGCAGGTGGCGCTGGACACGTACACGGGAATACGAATCTCCCGACGGAAATGTGATCGCAACTGTACTCCGGAGATCTCTTCAGCGTGTTGGAGTTGCACCTCATCTCCGTCACGGAGAAGCACCCCGGAATCAAACTCGAACACGCCGGCGTCGTTCTGGTAGACGACGTGGACCAAACTCCCGTCCGTGAGGGGGGTATCGGCCCCGTCCAGGCGAACGCGCAGTGCGTCGGACTGCGCCTCTATCACCTGGCCGTGGACCGGCGCGCGTCGCGGTTTCTGGATAAGGAGCGCCGCCCCGGCGGGTAGATCTACACTTGAACGCGGGCGCATGCCCACGGGCTTGCCGGTGAAGCCAAGTTTCACGCGCAACGCGGAGATCTGACCGGGAGAAACTTCTCCGTCGTCAAGTGCGACCGTCGCCGCCTGATTGAAGACGCCCTGATTCTGGAGGAGTACGTGCCGCGGCGTGTGCCGGCGGAGGTGCTGTACCAGGGTTCCCACCACGCTTTCCTCGGAGGGCGTCAAGCCGCTCAGATGAACCAGCTCGTGGTACCGCTGGGCATCCTCACGGGCGTGCCGGCGTTGTTCCTCGTTCCTTCGCCGCAGGTAATACCCGACAAACGCCACAATAACCCCGGCCACAACCACCAGGACCGCGATCATCTCAATCAGAGGCGTATCAAAACCGGCGGCCAGGGAGCTTTCCATGTCTCTAACCTACGGGCGCAGGCGCTCAAAGGTCAAACGGTACCGCGGCACGCTCGTCCATGGGACGCCCCATGCAACGACCGTTTTGGCCCGGACCCTGCGATTCGTGAGTTTCTTGCCCATGTTGAGGCATCCGCAAAAAATTTGACGGTTTGCAGGCCACACTATTATGATAAAAAGGAGTCGTCAAGTGTTTGTGGACTTCTCGACCTGGGAACGGGCCTTCCCACCGATACGTTACAACGGCCCGGTGAACTAACCCTGAAGGGGAAAAGCATATGAGACACAAAAAACTTACGTTCCTGGCCGTACTGACGGCGGGGCTCCTCGTGCTTGGAGGATGCTCCCAATCTGATCAGGAATCGGACGACGATTCCGATTCCGGTGGTGGTGAACCGGAGAAAGCGTCCTACACCGATAATCCGTACACCGACGGTGAAGACCTCTCCGGCACGACGGTGAACATCTTTGGCGCGTTTGTCGATACCGACGCGGAGCGCTTTGAAGCCAGCATGGAGCCGTTTGAAGAGGAGACCGGTATTGAGATCAAGTACGAAGGTTCCGGCGACTTTGAGTCGTTGATCACCGTGCGGACCGAAGGCGGAGATCCACCGGACATCGCCGCGTTTCCACAGCCCGGATTGATGCAGGATATGGTGGACCGGGGAAACGTCGTTGACGTAACGTCGTTTATCGATATGGACCACCTCCAGGAACAGTACGACCAGAGCTGGATCGACCTGTCCGATTACGGCGACATCATCGCCGGTGTGTGGTATCGCGCCAGCGTGAAGTCTCTCGTGTGGTACCCGGTACCGGAGTTTTCCGAAGCCGGTTACGAGATACCCGAGACGTGGGATGAAATGATCGCTCTCAGTGAGGAGATGGTCGAAGACGACAACACGCCATGGACGATCGGGATGGAGTCCTCCGGCTCCACCGGATGGGTAGCTACGGACTGGCTGGAAGATATCATGCTCCGCCTCCATCCGCCGGAAGTATATGACGAATGGGTAACCGGCGAGCTTGCGTTTGACTCTCCTGAAGTCCGGGAGGCGATGGGCTATCTGGAAGAGATCTGGAAAGACGAGGATTTTGTCCGTGGTGGTACCGAGTCAATTCAGACCGTACCATTCGGCGACGCGCCAAGCCCGATGTTCGACGACCCACCCCGGGCGTTTCTCCATCGCCAGGCGAGCTTCATTCCGGCGTTTTTCCCGGATGACGTGGAAATCGGTGAAGACGTGGATTACTTCTACCTGCCCCCGATCGATGACGAACAGGGAAGCCCCGTTCTTGGTGCGGGCGACATTCTTTCACCGATGAACGACACCCCTGAGGTGCGCGCGGTTATTCGTTGGCTCACCACCGGTGAATCCACCAGAGCGTGGCTTGAGGAGGGCGGATTCGTATCGCCGCATAACGATACGTCCCTGGACTGGTACCCAACCGAGGCCGACCGCGGGTACGCGGAAATCCTTCAGGACGCCGACACGTTCCGCTTTGACGCGTCGGATATGATGCCGGGTCAGGTCGGCACCGGTTCGTTCTGGACCGGTATGGTCGACTGGGTCAACGGTAAGTCCCTGGACCGGGTCCTGCCCGCGATCGATGACGGCTGGCCTGAAGAAGACGACTGACGCACATCTCAACAGACGCCTCCCTGGCCCGCACATGACGCCGGCAGGGAGGCGTCTTTTTCTCAATATGGAGGGTACGAAACATGGCGGGGACAACGCTTTCCTCATTTATTGACAAGGCCACTGAGACAACGGCCGGACGTTTGATCTTCGGGATCGGCGGTCCGATCGTTGTGGCGGTTGTCTTTTTCGGTAGTTTTCTTTTTTATCCCGACTCCCAAGCGCACCTGCTGACGCTCGCCTCTGTTGCTTTGGTTGTCTGTGGCTGCTGCCTGTGGCCTCTCCATTGCGCGCGCAAGATTCTGGGTGTAGCTTTTCCGAATCAGGCTAGAGAGTCCTCCGGGCCC
>CAZNRF010000292.1:0-4593 GCA_964575075.1 uncultured Spirochaeta sp.
TTCCAGTACGGCAACGCCGGGCGAAGCGGACGTGGTGGTGCGGGTTGTCAACCACGATGAAGAGGCGGCGCGCGAGCAGCGAACGCGCACGTTCTCGGTCATGATTGCCGAGGGTGGTTTTCGGAGCGAGCAGATTGCCCTTAATCGAGATATGTCCGACCTCAGGCAAACCGACGATCCTCGTCGAGCTGAGCAGTCGCGGGAGCTGTGGGAGCTCATCCATCGGATAGATGTTGATTCCCGCTTTCATTCGGGGCGGTTCCGGTTGCCGGTTGCCGAGTTTCGGGAGACGTCGTTTTTCGGAGATCGGCGAGAGTTTCAGTACGTCGATGGCGGGGCAGCACGATCGATTCACAATGGAATGGATCTGGCAGCTCCTACGGGTACCCCGATTATTGCTCCCGCGGCCGGTCGAGTCGTCATGGCGGAAGATCGGATCATTACCGGATTGTCCGTCGTGCTTGAACATCTTCCGGGGGTGTTCACGCTGTACTACCATCTCGATTCGATGGACGTCACTGTGGGCGATATGGTTGCCAGCGGCATGCCGCTCGGCACCGTGGGATCTACGGGCCTTTCAACGGGTCCTCACTTGCATTGGGAACTCCGCGTGTCTGGAGTCGCGGTAGATCCGAAACGATATCTCACCGGACCCCTTGTTGACACAGTTCCGATGATCAGGTCATTATCTACTCTACCTTAAACGCGGAAGGGGGTGATGTTACATCGCCACAGTAAAGATTGACGACGGAGAGAACCTGGAAAAAGCGATCAAGCGTTTCAAGCGCATGGTTGAAAAAGAAGGGATCATCCGGGAGTGGAAGAAGCGCGAGTACTTCGAGAAGCCTTCTACCATCAAAAATCGCAAGAAGAAGGCGCTTGAGCGGAAGATTCAGAAAAAGATCCGCAAGATGCAGGCTTCCAAGAGCTATTGATCAATGGCAGGTTCACTGCACAAGAATGCGCCCGGCAACGGGCGCTTTTTTGTTTCTCCCCGGAAGCACGGCGTTATCATTCTCAGTCTTCTAACCCTGTATTTTGGGTGCAGCTCCTCGGATCCGCAGATCATGCAGGTGGATCATTATCTCGCGGTGACTGCCGACGACGAGGTGCAAGAAGCGTTGGTCGTCTCGGTAGACCTTTTTGACCCCGACGGCAGCGGTGAGATCGCGGAGCTGGAGGTTCATCTCCCCGACGCCGATCTACGATGGACGTTGGATGTTGATAATCTTGCCTACCATGAGCGGGACGGACAACAATGGTACACGACGGCGCCACTCCCTATAGAAGGTCGTCAACGGATTCCCCGGGGCACCGTGGCGATTACGGTAACGGATCTTTCCGGTCGTGAAGATCGGCGGGAGGTTCAGCTACCGAGAACCCTCCCCGAGCTAACCACGGAAGCCATGGCGCAGTTGGATGGGTCCGGCACTATCCGCCCGAATTCGGATGCTGAGTCATTGACGGTAGTTGTTGAAACGGCTCAGGGCCATCGGGAGATGCGGCGGGTATCCGATCTCAGTACGGAGTTCTCGGTGTTGCGGGTCTTCGAGCAGGGATCACTTGAACGCCTGCAGGAGGCGGAACAGCCGGTGCGGGTCTGGGTATTGCAGGAGTGGGGGCCGCGAATGCAGACCGAAAGCGGGCCCTGGGAGGTCGATATGTCCGGGTTATCCCTTTCGGATGAGCCGTGAAAAACTGTTTTTGAGCCGGTTCCAAAGGCCGATGCCGTAGCGAGCGGAGTAATCCTGCGCCGCTTGCTGTACCGGGAAATCAGGTCCGTACTGTCGCTTCAGCTGATCCCAATGCTTCACAATCCAGAGGTACATGTCCGTCTCGGTTCTGCCGGGAAACCGGGACATGAGATTATTCTCACGAATCACGTCCACGATCGGCCGATAGACGTTGTCATACCAGCTCTTGACCGCGGATTCCAGCGGAATCTCTACCGTGTCTTGCTCGTTGAGAAAGTACTTGTGTCCATAAATATGTTGCGTGAGCTCATCATACCGCCCGGTGGCACTTACTGAAAGGTCACAGCCCGGGATCACTTTCGCCACGGGGATGTGTTTGTAGAACGCCCGCCGCTCATGCTCGATCACTGCTCGCCGCAGATTATCTCGTGTCAGTGATTCCTCTAACGGAATCTCCGTGTCCAGGGCGACGACCTCGGCATCAATCTGCTTTACCCCCTGCGCTTTCGCCACAGAGACCCGGTGATTGCCATCCCGAACAAAGTACACGCCTCCGATCTCGTACAGGGCGATCGGGGGAAGGATCACATCGGTGAGGTGGGCCATATCTACTCGCTGCCACCGATTACGCAGGTATTCGTGGCGGGGAAGAAACTGCCGATTGAAATCCCGATATCGCCCCTCACTCCCGACGATTTTGTCGATCGGAACTTCTTGCATTCCGCGATATGTCTCGCTCCGCGGCTTGAGAACATCTTTCACTTCCTGCAGGGAGAGTAACTCTTGCTTTTCGGTAGAAAACAACCCGAATAGTTGGGAAAAGAACGCGTTTTTTCTGGCGCGATTAAAATCGTCCCGCGCCTCAGATTCATAGAGATTACTCATGGGGCCCTTCCAGATCGATCACGTAGTGGTCATACACATTGATCACCTCGGTTTCGCGATAGCGGGTAACGCGCTCCGCATTGAGATCGTACAGGTGGATATGACCATGCAGCAGGTACCGAGGTTTAAACCAACGCATAAACCACAACATACTACGAAAACCCAGGTGACACGGGTCCTGTTTATCATGAATGCCCCGCGGAGAGGCGTGGGTGAGCAGAATGTCCAAGTATCGGCCGTGGACGAGCTTATTCCACAATAATCGGGGTACCAGCCGCAACATGCGGCGATACATCTGCGCTTCCGTGAATTGGTGCTCGCCGTTGTTGTAGCGCATGCTTCCACCGAGCCCGGCGATGAGGAGGCCCTCAACGTTGCGTACTCGGTCTTCCAGAAACGTGGCCCCAAAATGGTTGCGCAGTTGGTGGCTCAGACTCGTTGATTCCAGGACGGTTCGGGCGGGGCGATAAAATGTGGAGAGCTCCTTCAGGTTGTGGTTACCGAATACGAATCCCACCGTGACGTTTAGACTGGAAGCGATAAAGCCCAAGTAGTCCATGGGAAGATCGCCTGCACTCAATACAAGGTCAACATCGGAGAAGCGCTTTTTGATCGTGATCGAATACACCAGCGGATCGATGTGATCCGCCACACACAGAATTTTCACGAAGCTCCCGTCAGAATCTTCTGGAGGTGGTCCTTATCGTACAGTTCGACCGGGCGTGATTCAGCGTAGTCCATAGCCATCCGGGAAAACCCAGTGGTGGCGATGATCTTGGCCCGTGTCATGTTCTGGTTCCGCATCTCTTCGTAGGTCTGACGTACGGTGGCCTCGTCAATCATCTCGGCGACGCGCACAAACCGGAATAAGTTGGGCATCGCTTTGGTGTTTCGCCAGTTGGTTTTCGCTTCCACGGCGATCGCACTGAGTCCGTCCCGTTCATCGGTCATGGATTGAATGGTGAATCCCATCGCTTCGGTCACTTTGCGGCACATCTCACGGAACTGCGTCTGAGAGGCGGTGAGAAAATCTTTGACCAGATCATCCTGGCGAAGCTCCTGATACTGGGAGAGCTTTTCCGCGACGTCCTGAAACCCTGGCTTTTGCTGGTAGATCTGTTCCCACTGCTCGATGGCACGTTCGATCTTCCGCATGCGCTCATAACAGGTGGCGAGAAAATAGTGCGCCCACAGGGCATCTGGTAGGGTAGGGTCTTTGATCTGGCCGATCGCCCGCTCCAGTTCCGGAATTGCCCGTTCGAGATTGTTCATTTCCATGTAACTGGCGCCGCGCTCGATGAGTGACTTGACCTTGTATTCGCTGGACTTGGCAGACCACTCGAAGGACTGCAGGGCCGCGGCATAGTCCTTGTTTTCCTTTTGCATCCGCCCGATATAGTAGTATGCTTCATAGTGTTCCGGCTCATATCGGAGAGCCTTCTCCAGATACTGTTGCGCTTCAGAGAACTTTTTGGCACGGTACAACAGGAGGCCCAGCTGCAGATATGCAAGACCATGGCCCGGTTGTAGTTCTATTGCTTTGCGATAGTAGCCCACCGCTTTGGCCCCTTTGTTACGACTCTCGAACAAGCGTCCCACCTGGTAGTAGTTGTCCGCCGTGTTCGGGTCTTTCTGGAGCAGGAGCAAGTATTCCTTGAGTGCTTCGTCCGGCTGATTGAAACGTTGGAAGAGCTCGGCCAATTGGCGTCGAAACTTTGATTCCGGTATGGTTCCATCGAAGACACCGATCTGGTTTACCATCTTGTATTCCATGAGCGCCAGTTCGGGTTTGTTGTCCTGCTGATATGCCCGGCCGAGGAGATAGTGCAGCTCCGGATTTCGTTGGTCCCTGGCAAGAAGCTGTTTTCCCAGCTTTACCGCAGCGGTTGCCTTATTCTGTTTGAGAAGTTGCTCGATCCGAGATACTTTCTTCGGGGCGATCTGATTGCGTACTATGTATAGGGTAGCGATACCGATGCCGACACCTAATACTATGATGACTATGATAAGGACC
>CAZNRF010000293.1:0-3793 GCA_964575075.1 uncultured Spirochaeta sp.
AGAGGATCAATTTGATGTGGTTATGAGCCGGGGGTACTATCGACGTGGGATTCTTGACGACGCCACGGGAGTGATCTACGGCGAAGCTACCGCGGAAGATCAGTTGCTCGGCACCCGCCTGACGATGTCATCACCCATCGGAATCATCTATCTGGGAGGAGCCGCGGCCCACACCGGCACGAGCTCGTCAACCGAACACGTCGAGTATGCCACGGAGGGCGGGTACCGATTCAATGCACCATCGGCCCGCTGGATTCCATCTATCGGCGTGTCCCTGGTGCATCGAAGCGGCGGATTCTACGCCCCCGGCACCCTCCAGGAAGCCCGCCCGACCCGGGTCGCACCGCTCGTAGCAGGCGCGAGCGTGAGTCAGCCCCTTCCTCACGGAATGTCACTCGTCGCCGGGGGCCGCTACACCATGGGCGCCACCAACGGCGCCGACCGGGCGTCCGCATTTGCCTACCTCGGGGCGCACGTACGCGGCGGACCACGCATTCGCACAGCCCTCAATGTGGACAACCTCACCGAGCGCCCCGAAGTTCGGGGACAAATCTCCCTGACATTCGGGATTGGCGGCGGCCGATATCGGAGTTCCACCTCAGTACCGGACCCGATGATTGATCTTTCCATGACACAGAACCTTGATGTCCGCCAGGCCCGTGGGAGCGCCGGCGTGGCAATTACCAGCATTGATAGCGGGACGGGCACTATCGGGAGTGCCGCGGGCAACGCTCGCCTCACCCACCCCCGGGGGGAAGCGGCGACGGCGTTCAGGTTGGTACCGGGAGAGACGGCGCTCAATGATCGCATAGCCCGCGCTGAAGCTCGTCTGCGCCTCGGCGCGGGCGTGTATTACGCTGACGGGGTGCTCGGTGTCGGCCGTCCTACCACCGGCAGCTTTGCCGTCATCGGTCCCGACCCCGCGCTCCCTGCCGAAACCGTTCTCGTAAACCCCCGGGGAACCCAGGCAGAAGCGCGCTCCGGCGTCCTCGGAGGCGCAGTGTTGACGTCCATACCCGACTACTATCGCAAATCGATCCGAATTGAAGTACCAGGTCTTCCCATCGACTACGCCCTCCGGTGGACCGACGTGGTGTATGAGTCCGGCTACCGCAGCGGAATCGGTCTGCGGGCCGGGGGAGGTCAGCTGTTGTACGGTAGCGGCACGCTCCTGGATGAAACGGGCGATCCCGTGGCACTCCGAGTGATTCGTGTTACCGCCGGAGGCGAGACGATGTATACCGGGTTCACCGATGAGGACGGCACGTTTCTCGTCTACGACCTGATGCCCGGAGCGTACCTGATCCGATTCAGCGACACCGGGCCGGCAGCCCGCTTTACGTTGCCCCCTGATGCGGACCCACCGGTACAACTGGGCACACTCAGATTGCAGTCACCTGCTGGAGGAAACTCGTGAACACGCGAAACATGCTAACGGTAATTCTCATGGTCTGGGGAAGCTTCGCCGCCTACGGCTTTGGTACGATTGAGATGACCGCGCCGGATCCGGTAACCGAATCATACTCCACCAGCGCGGGAGTCGAGGTAAATCGTTCCGTGGAGTTGTCCGTAGGAGGCTCGTTCGATCGCAGCTACGACGTGGGTTTTAGTGCCGGATCGTCCGGAGATGTACAAAGGCGCCGGCTCGTGGGTGCAGAGGAGACGATTCGCTACGATCTTCTGGATAACATCACGGATCAGAATCTCCTTACCGATATCGAAGATGGCGGTACGGTGCTGTCCGGAACGATTCCCGCCGGGACACGGGTGGAGGAGTCCTTCGTGGTACGCATAGCCCCTGATCGATTACCGGCGGCGGGAACGTACACCGATACCGTAACCATTTCCGCCTATGATGTCTTTGGAGACGTTCGATCCCAGGCCACCCTCAGTATCGTCCTGGAGGTAGCCACCGCGCTCCAGCTCACGGTGAGTACCAATGACCTTGACCTCGGTGAGCTCGTGGAGGGCACCACCGGCGCGGTACGTCTCATCGTGGAGGCCAACGCGTCCTACGGAATTGAACTCACCTCTCCGTCCAACGAATGGCGCATGGCCCACCAAGACGAAACCGTAGCGAGTTTCGTGCCGTACCTGCTGCGCCTCGATAACCGGAACCTGGATATGGGAGACTCCGCGATCGTCATACCCGGCTTCCAGCGTACCCCGCTGCCCGGTCGTGAACACCAACTCGAGGTTGTGGTTGGAAACACCGACAACGCGATCAGCGGGCCCCATGCCGATGTAATCGATATAACGGTCACGGCAAATCAGTAGCGCCCTGCCCAACCCGGGGCGGCTTGCCCCACCGGTCGGTCCCCACTATCTTGGCGGCATGAGCGATGCCATACCCGTGGTACTCTGGTGGATCAAGCGGGACCTGCGCGTCCGCGACAACGACGCCCTCCGCGCCGCGGTAGATGATGCCCGGCGGCGACGCGCCTCACTTCTACCGCTATACGTCTGGGACGATGCCCTGGTGACCGCCCCCGACACCTCCATTCACCATCTGCGGGCGATCGACGCGGCTCTTCAACATCTCAATATCGAACTGACGTTCCGCGGAGCACCCCTCCTTACCCTGGCCGGTCGCCTCCCGGATCGATTCAGCGCTCTGAGCGCACTCCTCGGCGAGGAGATTACCCTGCTCTCCATCTGGGCCCACGAGGAGACCAGCCTCCAGGCCGGATACCACCGGGATGAGGCGGTCCGCTCCTGGGCGGCCACCGCCGGCGTCCCGTTCCGCGAAGTACCCCGCAACGGCGTCGTGCGGCGCCTCAGCTCCCGGGATCGCCGCATTGCGATTGTGGAGCGGCGCCTTCGTGCTACCCCGCAACCGGCGCCAGAGTCCATCCCCATGGCTGAAACACTTCGCCGCCGGGTAATACGGTCAGCGTGGATCCCGGGGAGCAGGTTCTCAGCGCCCGACCCTGGAGCTAATATCCCTCGTCCCACGCCCCCGGAGGATCTCCTCTTCGCGGAGCACTCCGGGGCTCACTGGCGCGGCACCGGCGGGCGCGCCCTTCAACGCGTCGACGAGACCGCCGCCGAGACGGTGCTGCAGAGCTTTCTCTCCCACCGGGGTCACGCCTACTCCGGCGGCATGTCAAGTCCGGTCACCGCCCCCGGGGCCGCATCCCGACTCTCAGTCCACCTTGCGTGGGGTACAATCTCCCTGCGGCAGGTGATGGGGGCGCTCTCTCAACGGCTGGTCGAGCTCAAGGAATCAGACCGGCGAGCGGTCACCGGCCATGATTCCAGTGGTCACCCGATTACCGTGGGCCGCTGGAGAAAAAGCCTGCTCGCGGTGGAGAGCCGCCTCTATTGGCATGATCATTTTATCCAACGCCTGGAAGATGAGCCGGAAACGGAGTTCTACCCGATAAACCGCGCCTTCACCGCGCTATCGGAGTCCGGATTCTTTCCTACGCCGGAGGCGGAGTATCGCCGACGGCTTGACGCGTGGCTCAGCGGTTCGACCGGCTACCCCATGGTGGACGCGTCGATCCGCGGGCTCCGCCTCAGTGGATATCTCCCGTTTCGCATGCGAGCGATGATCGTTTCCTTTGCAATTCATGTCCTTCGATTAGACTGGCGGGACATCCTGTATCCGATGGCGCAGTGGATGGCCGATTACGTGCCTGGGATTCACCTGAGCCAGCTACAGATGCAAGCGGCCCTCACCGGCATCAACACGATTCGCGTGTATAACCCAACCAAACAGCTCACCGACCACGAACGGGACGCCCCACACGGCCGGGCCCAGGTTCCCCAACCTCCCCCCCGGCCCCCC
>CAZNRF010000293.1:3803-4515 GCA_964575075.1 uncultured Spirochaeta sp.
CCCCGGGGGTTTCGCCCCCCCCCCGGGGGGCGTCCCCCGCCATAACCGCCGCCCGTGGTGGACTATAAGACCGAGTCGACCCTGGCAAAACGGTTCTTGTACGGCATAAAGAACAGCGCCGCCGGCCGCGCCGCCGCGCAGGATGTGCTCAACCGTCACGGGTCGCGCAAGCGAGGCGGTGGAAGATAGGCGCGCCCAGCACCAAGCGGCCTCGGCACCGAGCGCCTTATTGCGCCCGCTGATCCTCCAGGGCGCGGGCCACCTCCGGCTCATACCGGTGTTCCCGCAGATCCATCCGGACATCCACCTGGCGCTCTACAAAGAGCAGCCGGCCGGTAACCTCAAAGCGCATGCTCGTGCTCAGCCAGAAGTCGTGCTGCGGCTCATAGGTTTGTACCACCGAGAACGATGTGATCGCCATGAGCGGCGGTTCTACCGTGCGTTCCATTCGCAGCGGCAGGCCCGACTCTGCCGCCAGCCACACCTTCCCACGGGCGCGAGCATCCTCATTCGGTGAAATTTCAAACTCATACAGCACCGCCGGAGGCATGTCACTCAGACCGCGACGACCCACCCGAGTGACGGAAGTTCTATCCTGCAGATCCGGATCGAGGGGGCTGGCAGACACGGCAGCAAAGCGCGCGCTCGAATCATCGTCGCCGCGCTGACCGTCACCGGGTCAATTGGCGTTGGCGACATCAGCGTGCCGGAC
>CAZNRF010000294.1:0-4513 GCA_964575075.1 uncultured Spirochaeta sp.
AAGGCCACAACCTGTATCATATCGATACCGAGGTTGTGGGCATGAAAGCCGACGAGCCCAAAGTTATCGAGAAGGAGTTCCCCGAAGATTTTGAGCATGAAGAACTGGCCGGTGAAAAAAAGAGAATTCGCGTAACGATTACTCGGATCCGGCAGCGGGATCTTCCCGACCTGGACGATGAATTTGCACAAGACATCAGCGATGAGTTTGAGACGTTAGACGACCTCCGGAAAGACGTCCGGCGCAAGCTCGAGAAAAACGCTGAACGTCGCGTGCGCAGTCAGAAGATTGACCAGCTCATGACGCAAATCGTGGAGAGCTCAACGGTGGCGGTGCCTGCCACGATGGTGGATACCGAGTTGGAACAAAGCTGGCAAAACCTGGCACAGCAGTATCGGGTAACTCCGGAGCAGCTGGATCAGTTGCTCCAAATGCAGGGCAAAACTCGAGACGAGATCTTTGAAGAATGGCGGCCGGCTGCGATCGAACGGATTAAACGTAGCCTCCTCGTGCAGAAAATGATCGAGAACGAAGGTATCGAGGTCAGCGAAGAGGATGCGGAAGAAGAGATCAGGAACGACGCCTCCGAGCGATCCGCCGACCCGGACCAAATCATCGAGTATTACAAGAGCCAGGGTATGCTTTCCTATGTGCAGCAGGAGATTGCAGAGCGCCGTATGTTCGACAAAGTGCTTGAAGAATCAAAGGTGAAAAAGGGCGATAAAATCGCGTATGTAGACTTGCTCGGAGAGAATGATTAGGTTTGGCCGTATGAACGAGCAGAACAACAATCTGGTGCCGATCGTCGTAGAGCAGACCGGCATCGGTGAACGATCGTATGACATCTTTTCACGACTTCTCAAAGATCGCATCGTATTTCTGGATGGTCCCATCCACGACGCGACGGCGGATCTGGTGGTCGCCCAAATGTTATTCCTGGAAAGTCAGGACCCTGAAAAAGATATCAACTTGTACATCAACAGTCCCGGCGGGTCGGTAACCGCCGGCCTGGCTATCTACGATACGATGCAGTATATCAAGCCGGATATCTCAACGATCTGTATGGGCCAGGCAGCATCTATGGCAGCGCTCCTCTTGACTGCGGGATCCCCCGGGAAACGCCGCGCGCTTCCCTCCTCCCGTATTTTGGTGCACCAGCCGTGGGGCGGCGTACAGGGACAAGCCACGGACATCGGCATACAGGCTCGAGAGATCGTGCGTCTGAAGAAGATGCTTATCGATTACTTTGCGGTGCACACCGGCAAGAGTGCCGAGCAGATCAGCACCGACCTCGAACGTGACTATTTTATGTCTGCGGAAGAGAGTGTACAATACGGGATAGTAGATGAAGTTCTTGTCCGAGGAGCCCATGATCAAGCAGAAAAGTGAAAGCGGTAAGTCCTGTTCCTTTTGCGGAAAAAAAGCAGAGCACGCCCGCCGACTGATAGCCGGCCCGGGCGTTTATATCTGTGATGAATGCGTAAATGTCTGCAAGAGAATGATCGATGAAGAGGATGATATCCTCACGTCCAATATTCTGGATACCGTGCCGAGCCCGAAAGAGATTAAATCCTATCTGGATAGCTACGTCATCGGGCAGGACGACGCGAAAAAGACGCTTTCCGTAGCGGTGTACAACCATTACAAGCGGATCAGTCAAAAGGCCGACCTGGAAGAAGAGATCGAGCTGGATAAATCAAACGTACTGCTCATGGGTCCGACTGGTACGGGGAAAACCCTCCTTGCACGTACGCTTGCCAAGAAAATGAAAGTACCCTTTGCTATCGCTGATGCCACCACCCTCACTGAGGCGGGATACGTCGGCGAAGATGTGGAGAACATACTCCTCAAGCTCTACCAAAGCGCCGGAGGCAACATCTCCGCAACCGAGCGTGGCATCATCTATATTGATGAGATCGACAAGATCGCCCGCAAATCTGAGAACGCCTCCATCACCCGTGATGTAAGCGGCGAAGGGGTGCAGCAAGCGCTCTTGAAAATTATCGAAGGCACCGTAGCCTCCGTCCCGCCCCAGGGGGGACGGAAACACCCCAGCCAGGAAATGATCCGCATCGATACCTCGAATATTCTGTTCATCGTTGGCGGTGCCTTTGTGGGCCTTGATCGGGTGATAGAGAGTCGCGTCTCTAAAAAACCCATGGGCTTTGGCGCGGACGTGCAGACCGCCCAGAACAAAGATTTGGTGACGCTCTACCGTCAGATGCACCCGGACGATCTGATCAAGTTTGGCCTCATTCCGGAGTTTGTCGGGCGCCTTCCCATCCATGTGACGCTGCAGGATCTGGATCAGGAGTCCCTTGTTCGGATTCTGAAAGAACCGAAGAACAGCATTGTTCGGCAGTACCAGATCGCCCTCAAGCTTGACAGCGTTGAACTGCAGTTCGAAGACGGCGCCCTGGAGGCGATCGCCGGACAAGCGCTCTCGCGCAAAACCGGCGCTCGAGGCTTGCGATCCATCGTGGAACGACTCATGACAGAGCTGATGTTCGAGCTTCCGTCCATCGAGGGAGAGAAGCGCGTTACGATCACCCAGGCGGACGTCGAGACCGGCCAGAAGCCAAACGTCGAGCTCATTCAGAAATCTGCATGAAGTTGTTCGGCGACCGGGGGGATCGTCGACGGTTACCGGTTTTACCACTTTCAAGCTCGATTCTCTTTCCCGGAATATCGATGCCGGTCGTTGTGAAGGAGCGATCCGACCAAGCCGCAGTCACTCGAGCAGTTGAGACCGACCGGGCCATCGTTACCGTATTGCGTGCCAAAGCCGGCGCGGAGAACCAAACCGAGCAGACCGTCGGCACAATCGCGCACGTTCATCACCTGGCGAAAATGCCGGATGGTAGCCTGCGTATCGTTATTGAGGGGCGACAGCGGGTCCAGGTAGATGAGCCGCAGACAGAGGGCAACATCGTCCGCCTCCGATGCACGCCGGTTGATCCGGACCACTCCGATCCGGACAAACAGCTTCCGGGGTTGGTACGAGTGGTCCGAGATACACTCCAGGATTACATCAAACTGCATCCGGCATTGGGATCCCGCATATCTGAACGCCTCAACAAGGCCGAAGGCGCGGATCAGCTGGTAGACCTGGCCGCCGGAAACCTCCCCTTGGACGATGAGTTGCGTCTGCAACTCCTCGGCGAAGCGCGGACGGTCCAGCGAGTGGGGGCCCTCGCTGAATCCCTCCAACACGAGGTCGAACTCCTTGGGATGAGACGATCCATTCGCGATCGGGTACGCAAGCGCCTGGAGCACGGACAGAAAGAGTACTTCCTGCAGGAACAGATCAAAGAGATCAATCGCGAGTTGGGCCGGGATGATCAGGATGACAGCTTCAGTGATCTGAGAGCGCGGATCGACAATCGCGACCTGCCGGAGGTGGTTAAGGCGCGGGCGGACCGTGAGTTCGCACGCCTGAAGAAAGTGCCGCCGGTCTCTCCCGAGGCGGGTATCATACAGACCTATCTGGAGTGGCTCCTGGATCTTCCGTGGCAACGCCGGCCGGCACCGCCGATCGACATTTCCATGGCACGAGAAATTCTGGACGGTGACCATCACGGCCTTCAGGAACCCAAAGACCGGCTCCTGGAGTTTATGGCGGTTCAAGCGTTAAACGGTGATCTGAAAGGCCCGATTCTGTGTTTCGTGGGGCCTCCCGGTACCGGAAAAACATCGCTGGGGCGTTCAATGGCCCGCGCCCTGGGGCGAGAGTTCGTACGACTGTCTCTCGGCGGAATGCGGGATGAAGCGGAGATTCGGGGACACCGCCGGACCTATGTGGGCGCGATGCCCGGTCGGATTATTCAGTCTATTCGAAAAGCGGGTACCCACAACCCCGTTATTTTGCTCGATGAGATCGACAAGATGGGCGCTGATTTTCGGGGAGATCCCTCGAGCGCGCTCCTCGAAGTCCTGGACCCTGAGCAAAACGACAGCTTCTCGGATCACTATATTGAACTCGAGTACGACCTTTCGCAGGTCACGTTTCTGACCACCGCCAACGGTCTCAGCTCGATTCCCCAGGCACTCCGGGATCGCCTGGAAATAATCTCCGTTCCGGGATACACCGAACAAGAGAAGATCAGCATCGCAAAGCAGTTTCTTGTTCCGGAGCAGAATCGAGAGAACGGGGCGGGAGAGCCGGGTTTTGCGTTTCGCGCCGACGCCCTCCACACGCTGATTCATGATTACACCAGTGAGAGCGGAGTTCGCACCCTCAAGCGCCAGATTGCTACGGTCATTCGCAAACTGCTCCGGGAACAGATCGAGAATACGATTCCAGAGGAGAGACGGCAACGCAACGTCACCGCCGGCACGGTGCGCAGGCTCCTCGGCCCCCCGCGACACCGTCGGGACGCAGGAGATGGAATCGCACGGGCCGGCCTGGCCCGAGGCGTGGAATGGACGGAGGCCGGGGGTGGCCTCCCCTCGGATGCGAGCGTATCGTGGCCAGGGCAGGGACAGCGGGTGCACCCCGGCAGCTTGGGGCACG
>CAZNRF010000295.1:0-4472 GCA_964575075.1 uncultured Spirochaeta sp.
GGTGCGGGGGCCCGAACCACCAATCCCAACGGCATCTCCGCCTGAATAGATCCGCTGGCGATTGGAATTGCCGCCACGAGTCCTTTCGAAAAGCTGTGCATATAGGGCGGTACTGTACTACAATCGCCCGTGAGCGTCCCGGGGTAACCGCATAATGTCCAGCATCGGTGAAAAGCATACCCACCTCGATCTTCTTTTGTCCCGCGCGTGGGAGGAGTCCTTTCGTGATCCTGAAGCGGCGGAGCAGACCGCCACAGCGGCCCTCGCGTTAGCCAAGTCGCTCGGCAGCATTGAGTCGGAGATATCCGCCCGACTGAGTCGCGCCTGGGCACGCATCGTGGAGGCCGACTACCAAGGCGCCCAGGACGACCTCGACGAAGCGCTGCGCTATTCCCGGGACGGCGCCGTGCAGCCCGACATCATAGCCAAACTTCACAACGCCTACGGCGCGGTCCATTTTGGGCGGTCCGAGCTGGCAAAGGCGATCGCCGCCTATCAGGAGAGTCTGGCGGTGGCGGAGCGCCATCGTATGCCCTCCGCCCAAATCGCGGCCCACAACAACCTCGGAGAGGTGGAACTCGGCCTCGGCCATACCGGAAGCGCCCGGGGACTGTTTCTCCAGGCGCAACGGTTGCTGCAGAAGTATCCCGATGCCGGCACGGAAGCGGTGGTCCTGAGCAATTTGGGCGAGGTGGCGCTGCGCGAACACGACCTCGCCACCGCCCGGTCACGCTTTTTCGAGGCTCGCCGGGGTGCCCGGGAGGTGGGTGACCGCTTCACCGAGGGTGAGATCGTCTCGCGTCTGGGGATTCTTGCCGCGCAGGAGGGCCGCCACGAGGAGGCGGAGCAATATCACACCGAGAGCGTAGAGATCGCCGGAGAACTGAAGTCACCGGTCATGCGGGTGTCGGCGCTGATGAATCTGGGTGACTTCCACCGCCAGGTGGGCCAGCTGGACATGGCGGAGCAGATGTTTCACCACGCCCGCGATCTGGCGCTGCACATCCAGGCGCGCCATTTCACCTATCGGTTGCACCACCGGTTAGCGGAGCTTGCGGAGGAGCGAAACGACGTGTCCACGGCGTTGGCGGAGTACAAGCGCTACATGGAGCTCAAGTCCGAGCTCCAACTGGATTGGACCGAACACCGCATCGAGGATCTGACCCGGACGATCGAGGCGGAACGCTTGCGAGCGGTGAGCGAGATCGCCCAGGAGATCACCTCGAGCCTGGACCTGGAAGAAATCCTGGACAAGATCTACGACCACGTGAACCGCGTCCTGGATGCCCAGGTGTTTTCAATCGGTGTCTACGATGAGGATGAAGGTACACTTGAGGCGCGGCTGGTGATAGAAAACGGACACCGCCTCGCGCCCTACGTAGTGCCGCTGGAAGAGGGCAAGACGTTCAGTGGCTGGGTGGTGCGCCACCGGGAAGGGATTATCATCGAGGATCTCAACGCGCAGTACCGGGACTATCTGGATTCCTTTCCCGCCCACGCCGACGCCGACGGTAATTACTCCGCCCTGTATCTTCCGTTGTTGGTGAAGAATCGACTGGTGGGAGTGTTGAGTGTTCAAACCCACCGGGTACACGCCTATTCCGAATTAGACATCCGCATCGTCCGCACGCTGGCCGCCTTTCTGGCGATCGCCATTGACAACGCCCTGATTATCGATCGCGTGACGCTGCTCAACCGCCTCGTGGTGCAGGAAAAAGATGAAATCCGCCACGCCTACGATCAGATCAGTGAGCTGGCCAACCGCGACCATCTCACCGGTGTCAGTAACCGGCGAATGTTTCACCAGTTTGTCGCAGCGTCCCTCGAGCGTCGTCGGGACTCCCCGGAGCCGCTGGGAATCGTGTTCATTGATTTGGACCATTTTAAACCGATTAACGACACCTACGGCCACCAGGCGGGAGACACGGTCCTGCAGGTGGTGGCAACCCGGCTCCAGGAAGCGACTCGCTCGGACGATCTGGTGGCGCGGGTTGGTGGAGACGAGTTTGTGGTGGTCCTCACCGTGGGCCCCTCGAAAGAAGTGGTGAAATCGATCGCGGAGAAATTGCGGGAGACGGTGTCGCAACCGATTCCCGTGACCGACGGTACGGGTGCGGCGGCGGGCCCGGTTCAGGTGACTGCCAGTACCGGGTATGCCATCTTCCCGCATCACGGTACCACCTTCGATGAGCTGGTCCGGCACGCCGACTCGCAGATGTACGGGTCCAAGCGCTCCCGGGGGTAGGCTTACCGCAGCGATTCCCGGTGGAGCTCGGAGTACCGACCACCGGCGGCAGCCAGTTGGTCGTGAGAACCCTCTTCGATCACGTGTCCCTGCTCCAGAACGAGGATCCGGTCCACATGGCGCACCGTTGAGAGACGATGGGCGATAATGAAACTGGTACGTCCCCGCATCATGGAGCGGATCGCATGCTGAATGCGCAGCTCCGTCTCGGTGTCGATGCTGCTGGTGGCCTCATCGAGGATAAAGATCCTCGGATCCGCCAATACCGCCCGGGCGAAGGAGATCAGTTGTTTCTGCCCGGTGGAAATACCCGAGCCGCCCTCACCTAATTTGTGATCGTAGTCGCCGGAGAGGCCCGTAATCATCTCGTGGGCATCTACCATGCGGGCCGCCTCGATTACCTCGTGCTCAGTGGCATCGGAGCGGGCGAAGGCGATATTGTCTCGCACCGTTCCCCGAAAGAGTTGTGGCGTCTGAAGCACGTAGCCCAACTGACTGTGAATCCACGACTGGCTGCATTCCCGCAGATCCGTGCCGTCGATGAGCACCCGCCCCTCCACCGGCTCGTAGAACCGGCCGATGAGATTGACGATCGTGCTCTTGCCGGAACCGGTTTCCCCCACCAGGGCGATCGACTCGCCGGGAGCCACGGTGAGATTGAAGTCGGATAGCACCGGTTGGCCGTCGTGGTAATGAAAAGAGACGTGATCAAAGGTTACCTCCCCTCGACACGGGGGCCACGCATCCCGGTGGGGCTCGAGGATCGAGCCGAAGCGGGCCACCACTTCCGGTGAGTCGGTAATCTCCGGTTCCGTCTCCAGCAGCCCGGCGATGCGTTCCGCCGCGCTCTGTGCCGATTGCAGCTCGGTGAGCACTCGTGCAACTTCTCGCACCGGCTCAAAGAACTGCACCGTGTAGCCCACAAACGCCACAATAACGCCCACCGTGACGGTTCCGCTCTCCAGGCGGGCGCCCCCCGCCATGAGGGCGATCGTGGTGCCCACGCTACCCAGGAGGAGCACCACCGGCATGTAGAGGGCGGAAAACACCGCCGCCCGGATCGCCGCGGTGCGCATGCGGCCGGTGAGATCGGTAAACTCCCGCACGTTCTCCGCCTCCCGCACCAGCGTTTTTGAGGTGACCGCCCCGGCGATCCCCTCGCTGAAGGCGGCGCTGATCTCGCTGTTGAGGCGGCGCACCGAGCGGTGTGCCCCGAGAATACGCTTCTGGAAGTAGTACGACGCCAGCGCCAGCGGTGGCACCACCGTAAGCACCAACAGCGCCAGCCCTGGGTTCAGAATAACCATTGCCACCGCCACCGCCAGCATCATCGCCACGCCCCAGACGATATCCACCAGCCCCCAGGCCACCGTCTCTCCCAGGCGTTGGACATCCGAGGTGAGTCGTGACATGAGCCAGCCCACGGGAGTGCGGTCAAAGTAGCCCAGGGACAGGTGTTGCAGGTGGGTAAAGCCCTCCTGCCGGAAGCGGTACATCAGTCCCGTCTCCATGCGGCCGGCGAGGACGATCAGCACCCATACCAGCAGCGCCTGCCCCACCGCCAGCGCCCCGTAGGCGATCATGAGACCGCCGATTCCATCGAGGCTGCCGGTCTGGATGTAGCGGTCCACGGCGATCCCGTTGAGGAGCGGAAAGAGGGCGTCCGTTGCTCCCACCGCGAGCATCACCACTGCCAGCACCACCACCGTTCCCCGGAACTCCCGCGCCCGCCGCAGCAGACGAATCCAGATGCGATAGTCGAAGCGCTGGGTAAACTGCTGGTCACGAAGCGTCGGCATCGGCGCCTCCTTGCTGGAGCTCCCAGATCCGGGCGAAGAAGCCCGTTCCGCCGTTGGCATCCGGCCGCCCGGCGAGGAGCTCCCGGGGCGGGCCCGCCTCCACGATGCGTCCGTGTTCAATGACGATGAGATAGTCGGTCCGCGCCAGGGTGGTGGCGCGGTGGGAAATGAGAAAGGTAGTAACTCCCCGCTCCAACAGCGCCGAGCGGATGCGCGCATCGGTACGGGTGTCCACGGCGCTCAGGCTGTCGTCGAAGACCATAACCGGGCTGCCGGTGATCAGGGCCCGGGCGATCGCCACCCGTTGTTTTTGCCCGCCGGAGAGGGTGACGCCTCGCCCGCCCACGGCGGTCTCGTAGCCGTGGGTCAAGGACTCGACCCCCTCGTGAACCGCCGCCGAACGGGTGGCGGCGGTGATCCCCCCGTCC
>CAZNRF010000296.1:0-4468 GCA_964575075.1 uncultured Spirochaeta sp.
CGGTTCGTGGGAATCACCACCACGTCGAGGCCGTAGATCTTGCCGAACTCCTTCGCCTCGGTTTCGGCCGTCCCCGTCATTCCGGATATCTTGGCGTACATGCGGAAGAAGTTCTGGAACGTTACCGTAGCCAGAGTGCGGTTTCGCGCGGCTACCCGAATCCCTTCTTTCGCCTCTATCGCCTGATGAAGGCCGTCGGAGTACCGTCGGCCATGCAGGATGCGTCCGGTGAACTCATCCACGATCTCCACTTTGCCGTCGGACACAACGTACTGCTGGTCCTTGTGGAACAGCCGGTGGGCGCGGAGCGCCTGCGTGGCATAGTGAATGAACTCGAAGTTTTCCTGGTCAAAAACGCTGCCGCTGATGATGCGTCGGGCTCGGAGCAGCTCTTCGAGGTGATTCAGTCCCTGGTCGGTAAAACTGATCTTCTTGCCCTTCTCATCGACCTTGTAATCTCCATCCGGCTCTTCCGGGTAGTCTCCGGTCTCCGGATCCTTGGCCGACTCCTGCAACCCCGTGACGATTCCGTTTACCTCCCGGTACTTCCCGGTGTCATCTTTGGTCTGGCCGCTGATACTGAGGGGGGTCCGCGCCTCATCGATGAGAATCGAGTCGATCTCATCGATGATACAATACGGGTGGCCACGCTGTACCTTCCCGCTGAGGTCATAGCGCATGTTGTCCCGAAGGTAGTCAAAACCGAACTCATTATTGGTGCCGTAGGTGATGTCCTGACGATACGCCGCCTTCCGCGTCTCATTGTCCATGGAGGAAACGATGTATCCCACTGAAATACCGAGATAGTCAAAGACGGGGCCCATCCAGCCGGCATCCCGCTCGGCGAGGTAATCGTTCACGGTAATTACGTGAATCCCACGGCCGGTGAGGGCGTTCAGATAGGCTGCTGCGACCGATGAGAGCGTCTTTCCCTCGCCGGTCTTCATCTCCATGATCTTCCCTTGGTGGAGAACGATAGCGCCCAACATCTGCACGTCATAGGGGCGCTCACCGAGAACCCTGCGGGCCGCTTCCCGAGCCACGGCAAACGCCTCAGGCAGAATGGTATCCATCGTCTCTCCCGAGGAGAGCGCCTGCCGCCACGCTTCAGTCTGGTCACGCATGTCGTCACGGCTCAGACGGAGAGCCCATGATTCACGGGCATTTATGGCGTGAAGGATGGGGAGAAGTTGTTTGAGATCTGCATCGGATTTGGAGCCGAACACTCCCTGGATGAGCCGCTCGAGCATATACGGAAAGACTATACCGGCGGTGAACGCACGGTCAAGTTGACAGGAGCCGGGGGCGATGGATAGTATCCTGAAGCGTGGCCCATAAACCCCGGCACGCGTATCGCGCCGTGCGAGTCGTTGCTGTTCTCACCGTTCTGGTGACCTTCTCAGCTTGTGAGCAGCAACCAACGTTCCTGGAACGAGAGTCTCTCTTCGGTTTGGAGATAGGTCGGCTCGAAGACCAGTTAGATCTGGTGAGTCGCGATGGTGTGATGCCTCGGGCGGAAACGTCGGTCGAGATGCAGGATGGCATGCTCTACATCGGTGACGGGGCCGCCAACAAGATCATGGAGTTTTCCTCCTACGGTGATCTGGTGAGACTGATATACCATCCCGACCAGAACCCAACTCCGGTGACCTTGGGACAATCGGGAACGGTTGGTGACGCGGGTCTTACCCGCATCGCCACTCCGTACGAGTTCACCCAGTTAGGAAACATCGCAGTTGATTCGCGTCGCCACGTGTACGCTGAGGATCGTCTGTCCGCGGAACGCTCCATCTTTGACGAAGACCTTGGCGTGCAACTCAACCGAACGATCGTGCGTTTTGATGACGACGGCAGGGCTCTCGATTACCTCGGCCAGGAAGGCATCGGCGGAACTCCTTTTCCGTTCATCGAGCGGATGCAGGTAACCTTACGGGATGAGCTGGTCGTTATTGCCGGTACGACGAGTGCCAAACTCGTGTACGTCTACACCCCCTCGGGTGACCAGATCTACAACGTGCGCATCGGTCTGGACCGATTGCCGATCCCGTCTGATGATGACACTTCCATCGCCGTGTTAGACGGACTTGTTGCCGGCGTGGATCAGTACCGCCTCTACCTCAAGATCTCTTACTATCGCACGGAAGTTGCCGAGGATACCGGTGAGGAGTTTGGTATCAGTTTCGAGCAGAGCCGATTGTACTGGCTCGATCTCGAAACGGGACGATACGAGGGATACGTGGAGCTGCCTCGCGGCACTGATGACGGTGCGGACGCCCACTACGAGCTGTTAGGAGTGGCCCGGGGTGAGCACATTTTTCTGCTTGCTCGCCAGGACGTTGGACGGACGCGACTGGTTATCATGAATGATGAGGGACGGGTTTTACGGCGTCGTGTTCTGGAAGTCCCGGAAGTTCAGTTGGTCTTGCGACGATTCCACCTCTCTCAGTCCGGCGTCCTCACGGGACTGCTGGGATTTGTCGATGATGCCGATGTCGTGTGGTGGCGCTCCGATCGCTTGTTACCGGAAGCGCCGGAGGAGTCTGATGCAAGCCGCTGATCGGATCATCACCGCCGCCGAGATGGCCGAGATCGATCGCCTGGCCCAGGAGCGTTTCGAGATTCCCGGAATGCTGCTGATGGAAAATGCCGGACAGAAGGCATGGTCGATTGTGCGGGCGCAGCTCGGGGCAGCGGAGGAGCGCGTTCATCCTTCTCGAATCGCGTTTGTAGCGGGTAACGGGAATAACGGCGGCGATGCGCTGGTAATGGCACGGCAGGCACTCATTGAAGGCGATCATGAGGTTGTGATCATTACTCTGGAGCGTGATCTGAAGGGCGCTGCCGGGGAGCAATGGCGTATTCTTCACCACCTGGGCGCCCGCAGGCTTGTCTGGAATGAGCACCCTCGGGAGGCGTCGGATGCTCTCGATGAGGTGGCCTGGATCGTCGACGGCATAGCCGGTACCGGGATTTCCGGGCCACTTCGGGATTCAGTTATCCCGTTGGTGGAACGGATCAATCGCAGCGCCGCCCGAGTCGCCGCCGTTGATGTGCCCTCCGGGCTGCGAGACGGCTTTCGGCCGGGGGAGCTCGCCGTAGGGGCAGATCTTACGGTGGTGACGGGCTATCTCAAAGCGATTCTGTTTGAGAATCACACTCGGGCGCTGGCCGGTGAAATTCGGTGTGTCGATCCGGGATTCCCCCCTGTATTGGCGAATGATCCCGAGGTGGTGACCACCCGCATAGCCCGAATGCCCCGATCCCCGCATCATCCCGTACAGCTCAGTCCCGATTTCCACAAAGGGAACAAAGGGCGCGTGTTAATCGTTGGAGGAAGCTCCGGAACGTCAGGAGCGGCGGTACTGAGCGCAGAAGGGGCCGTTGCCGGCGGGGCCGGTATGGTGAGGGCGCTCTCGAGCGAGCAGGGCGTGGCGGCAGTACTATCGCGAAACCCCTCCATTATGGCGTCGGAGTTACCCGCTTCCCCTGATGCTCGTGAGGCTTCCGAGGCCCGAGCGTGGGCAGACGTTGCCGTATTGGGGCCGGGGTGGACTTCTCTCACTGACAGCCGCCTGGCGGAGTGGCTCCGGGCGTGTGGGAGCGCTCGTACCGCCCTCGTCCTTGATGCTGCCGCGCTTCGGACGCTTGCCCTCCGCGGGGAGGCGTGGGAGCAGATCATGACCGGGTCACGGCCCATGGTACTGACGCCGCATGTGGGAGAGTGGCACGCCCTGTCCGGGCGGGATGGACTCGGCGTGAGGGAGTCGCTCGAGGAGTTTCCCGAGCGCGCCGGTCTCACCATTGTGGTCAAATCCGCGGTGACCTGGGTGCGTCATAGCACCGGTGAAGTAGATGTCCTCGATGGCCGTGCCCCGGCGCTGGCCGTCGCCGGGAGTGGGGATGTGCTGTCCGGGATCATCGCCGCGGCTCTCGCCCGGGTCCTCGCCGCCGGGGTTGATACTGGTACTGGTAAGCCGGAAGCGCTCCGCGACGCGGTGCGATGGGCGCTGGCGTGCCACGTACACGCCGGGAGGGAACTCACCCTTGAAGGGCGGGGCCCGTCCGCGGCGGATATCGCAGCTCGTGTCGCCGCCGGTCGGGAATCGCGCCATGACTGAGCCCCGGCATTCGACGCCGTGGCGCCGGGATCAGGCCCGTTCCGGGAGTGACGCTATTCACTATCACTATAACCGAGAGGAGCGGGAAGCGACTCGCCAACGGGTGTGGACGCCCCCCACCGGCGGGTTTTTTCGACGGAATCGGGCGTTGACACTCACGCTGATCGACGTCGTTGTGATTCTGGTGTTGTTTGCAATCGTTATGTTTGTGGTGGGGCCTCTATCGTCCCGAGCATCTTTGGGGGACTATGCGGTGTCGGCGGAAGCGCTGTACTTCGACGATGAGATCCTTGTGGCCGTAACCGTAACCGATACAGAACGGGATGCGCGCGACGGAGCACCTCGGGACC